>JAHXHT010000166.1 GCA_025656435.1 Candidatus Thiodiazotropha sp. (ex Gloverina cf. vestifex)
CGGTCGGGGCATAACGGCTGTCGCGTTGGCGAGTCGATTTTGGGGACTCGGATGTCCCAAAATCTTTCACGAGGTAGCGACACGCTTGGCGGCTTATTCTGGTAGCAATTTCCCGGACTTTAAGGCTGTCTCGCCAGAACCAGATCAACATCATCAGGGCGAGCAACAGATTCAGTGTGGAGTATGACATCTCGTGTTTTGGGGCTTGGAGACTTGTAGTGGGACAGATAAGCATTGTAACGGGAGATATCACCCGGCTGAAAGTCGACGCTATTGTCAATGCCGCCAATTCCAGCCTGCTTGGTGGTGGGGGTGTGGATGGAGCGATTCATCGGGCGGCGGGTCCGCGATTGCTGGAGCACTGCAGAACCCTCGGTGGTTGCCCAACCGGGGAGGCCCGGATAACACCGGCATTCGATCTAGCGGCACAATGGGTCATTCATACTGTGGGTCCTGTATGGCAGGGTGGTGATCGAGGCGAACCTGAGTTACTGCGTGCTTGCTATGACAATTCATTCAGATTCGCACTGGAGCATCGTATAGGTTCGATCGCCTTTCCGGCGATCAGTACCGGTGTCTACGGCTACCCCAAAGAGCTAGCCGTTGAACTGGCGATTGATGTCATGCGGCGCCATGTCGATGCTTTTGAAACGATCATAGCCTGTTGCTTCAGTCGGGTGGACGCTGATCACTATCGCATAAATTGTCCAGAGTGTTTGCTGGATGACGAGGTACATTAGTTGACACGTGCCATGTTATTTTTAACGCAGTTCAGTACAGCTTGGACGGATGAATATGTTTACCTGGCTAGATAAAATCCCACTACACATGATCGCGTTGCCGGCAGCTTTTCTGGCGCTCGTGCCCTTCGTGCCGGAGCCTCATCTTTTAGAGAAACTAAAGATGCTGGGTGACGGCACCCTTCAGCGTCCGCTCGATATCTTCGACTTGGTTTTTCACGGTTCGGGACTGATTCTTCTGGCTATCAAACTGGTGAGGGGGAAGGGAAGTGGTCAGTCATAACTGTAAGATTTGTGAGATTTCCTTACGGTAACAGTTGCGTAATCTGTAGGTTGGGCTTCGCTAATGCTCAGCCCAACCTGCCTATGTGCCTTGAGTGGGTTTCGGCTCCTTTCCGGCGAATTTTTTGAGTGCGGCGTCAGCACATGGGGCTATGGAGAGCCTAGCCAGAGGCTATTCAGGTTTCGCTGGACTCAGACGGTCGAGGCGCAGACGTTCTCTTTCATCGAAGAGACGTCGTGAGCCGATCCACACGGCAGCACTGGCACCAAAGCCGGTACCGGCAGCAATCAGCAGCATGATCAGGATCTGATACTTTGCGGCCTCGAAGGGGGGGCTGCCCGCAAGGATCTGTCCTGTCATCATGCCGGGCAGGCTGACCACGCCTGCTGCGGCCATTGCATTAATGATGGGGATGAGCCCGCTACGCAGGGCGTTGCGGCGAATCACACGGATTGCCTCTTCCCAGGTATGACCGAGCATCAGACGACCCTCGATCTCACGCTGCTGCTGCCAGGCACTCTGGGTGAGATTATCAAGCGCGATGGCGATGCCCGACATGGTGTTGCCCAATAGCATGCCGAGCAGGGGGATGGTGTACTGTACTGAGTACCAGGGTTCAGCCTGTACGATCACAGTCAGTGCAATCAGGGTAACGGTGAAAGAAGAGATGAACATGGAAAGGGTCCCCACACCCATTCCCCAGGCGCCGATAAAGCGGCGCTGCTGTCGCGCCATCACTTCGTAGCCGGCCACTACCAGCATGAACAGGGCAAGTGCAGCGATCAGCATCGGATGGGACTGGACAAAGAGAAATTTCAGCACCAGGCCGAGCAGACTTAGTTGCACCACCGTGCGCAGTGCGGCAATCAGCAGTCGTTGTCCTATACCCAATGAAAGCTTGAGTGAGAGCAGCGCCAACGCAAGTACCAATAACGCGGCAAGCGCCAGATCGAGGGGTGTCAGCCTGATCAGCTCCATGATTTTACCAGTTGCCGATTCTCGATCACCAATGAACTGGTGCCGACACGGTGTTGCTGCTCGGGGTCGTGAGTGACCCAGAGTACGGCGGTTTGATGAGCTTTGCGCCACTGCGCAATGATGGTTTCGGCACGATCGATATTGGCCTTGTCCAGGTTGGCGGTAGGCTCATCCAACAGCAGCACATCCGGTTGGTTGGACAGCAGGCGGAGCAAGGCAAGACGCTGACGTTCTCCACTTGAAAATCTATTGACCTGCCAGTCGCCAGTCTCGGCAGGTAGATCGAGACGTTCGAGAATCTCTCCGTCAAGCTTTGGGAAATGGTCGCTGACCCGGTCACTCCACCAGGCGCTCTCCGCCGGTAACAAACCGACCCGACTGCGCCAGGCTGGACCGGTGATGCCGTGCTGTGCGGTATCACCACACCAAGCTTCTCCATCATGAGGATCGAGATCAGCAATGGCGCGCAGCAGTCGTGACTTACCGCTGCCGGATGGGCCGCTGATGGTCATGCACTCGCCCGGCGCGAGTTCCAGATTGAATGGGTCCAGCAACGGTGTGGCAAACTGCTTGAGAATCAGCTCGGCCACTACTTCGTGCGCTCGAAGAAAAGGTCCCACACACCATGCCCAAGCTGTTGGCCACGCTGTTCGAACTTGGTCAGCGGGCGTGATGCCGGGCGAGGTGAAAACTGTTTAGTACCGGCTTGATTACGAAAGCCCGGATGTAGGGTAAGAACCTCCATCATGTGATGGGCATAGTTTTCCCAGTCTGTTGCCATGTGGAGTACACCGCCGGGAATCAATGCACGGTGGAGTAGATCGGCGAACTCTGGACGTACGATGCGCCGTTTGTGATGGCGCTTCTTTGGCCAGGGGTCCGGGAAGTAGAGCAATACACGCTCAAGACTAGCCTCAGGCAGATGATTGCGCAGCAGCATCATGGCATCCGTTTGCAGGATGCGGACATTGTCGCTCTCATGCTCTGCCAGCTTGATCATCAGGTGACCGACGCCTGGACTGTGCACCTCGACACCCAGATAGTTTTGTTCAGGATGTCGCTGTGCCAGTTGGGCCAGGGTTTCGCCATTACCAAAGCCGATCTCGAGTGTGACTGGATTGGTATTGCCATAGATTGCTGTAAAGTCGAGCAGCTTGTCATCCGGGGCTAAACCATAGCGAGGCCAGAGGGTATCGAATGCCCGCTGCTGAGCTTCAGTCACACGACCCTGACGCAGGACGTAGCTACGGATAGGACGGCGCTGATTTTCTTGGGATTGCTCGTTCAGAAGAAGAGGCTATCCACCGGTGATGAGGCTGAAGCAAAGCGCTTGGCCGGCATGCGACCGGCAAGATAAGCTTCGCGTCCTGCCTGGATTGCTTTCTTCATGGCTGAGGCCATCAGTACCGGGTTCTGTGCGGCGGCGATGGCGGTGTTCATCAGCACGCCGTCGCAACCCAGCTCCATCGCTACGGCAGCATCGGATGCGGTACCTACACCGGCATCGACCAGAATCGGCACTTTGGCATTTTCGACAATAGTGCGGATGTTAAGCCGGTTGCGGATGCCCAGTCCGGAACCGATGGGTGCGGCCAGCGGCATCACGGCAACGCAACCCATCTCTTCCAGCCGCTTTGCCATGATCGGGTCGTCGTTAGTGTAGACCATCACATCGAAGCCATCGTTGATCAGCTCTTCGGCTGCTTGCAGGGTCTGTACCACGTCGGGGAAGAGGGTCTTTTCGTCACCCAACACTTCCAGTTTGACCAGGTTATGACCGTCCAGCAGCTCACGGGCCAGACGGCAGGTACGGACCGCCGTCTGAGCATCAAAACAGCCGGCCGTGTTGGGCAGGTAGGTGAATTCACTCGGCGGCAGGACCTCAAGGATATTGGGTTCGTCCTTGTTCTGGCCGATATTGGTGCGACGTACCGCGATGGTGACGATCTCAGCACCGCTGGTATCGATGGCGTCACGGGTTTCCTGCATATCTTTGTATTTACCAGTCCCAACAAGCAGGCGGGAGGTGAATTCGCGTCCGGCGACGCTGAAGCTGTCGTTATGAATCTCGTTTGGCATCGATCTGTCTATGTCCGTTTTAGGAAATTGATTATTCAAGGAACCTCTGATCAATTCATGAATCGGCGTGTGGCGGCCGAAATGCCCCGGCTCTGGCTCTGCGTTGAAAAGCTTGGCAATAGCCGGCTATTACACGCACTTTTTGCCTTGATCCGACGCATTTCATCTCACCGCACTCTCGATCCAGAATTAATCAGAGGTTCCTTAAGCTGGGTTGCTGGTGTTTGCTCAGCCGCCACCGACGGCATGGATAATCTCCACCCGGTCATTGGCCTTAATGGGGTGGCCCTCGAAGCCGCTGCGTGGCACCAGCTCCTCGTTAACCTCTACCGCGATACGCTGGCCGGTCAGTTCAAGCAGTCCTATCAGGCCCGCCATATCCAGATTTGCGGGAATTTGCTTTTCCTCGCCGTTTAAGTAAATCTGCATCTTTATCCGATCTCTGTGTGGAAGCAGTCAGAGCATGGATTCTACAACAACTGTGATCGACAAAGTACGCAGAGTGAAAATTGAAGAATAATGACCCACGACGAATGAGCCGCAGGGTCAAGCGGAGGGTGCAGTGGGGCAGTGGAATGAAGATTTAATACCTTTAGAGCAGGCGGGCACGCTGGATGGGCTTTTCTATCAGCGGGTCAAGCGCACGCCTGACGGTATTGCCTACCGTAACTATGATCGCGAGCACAAGCAGTGGTATGAGCTGACTTGGGGCGATATGGAGCGACAGGTTGCATGCTGGCGGCAGGCCCTCTCTGGAGAAGCCCTTGAGTCTGGTGATCGGGTGGCGATTCTGTTGAGAAACTGCCCCGAGTGGGTGATGTTCGATCAAGCAGCGCTATCCCTGGGGCTGGTCGTGGTGCCGCTGTATACCGATGATCGGGCGGAGGCTATCGCCTATATTTTGCGGGATGCCGCAGTCAAGTTGCTGCTGGTACAGGACACAGGGCGCTGGAATCGCATGCAGGAGGCAGTGAGTGATCTGCCCAGTCTGCAGCGGGTCGTGGTACTGGAAAGTAAAACCCCCCTGAAACCCGGAGATGAAGATGTAGTCAGAGAGGCGAAGCGCTGGTTGCCCGCCAAGGGAGAGCCTCTGGTACAACGTAGAGCCGATCCGAATAGTCTGGCATCCATCGCTGATCGCCATGGAAGGCTGAAAGCCGAGGCGATTAGTCCCCGATAGGCGTAGGCGCGGTTGTATGGCCGTAATTGCGACCGTTA
>JAHXHT010000167.1 GCA_025656435.1 Candidatus Thiodiazotropha sp. (ex Gloverina cf. vestifex)
GACTTCTTCATTGTAGATTCTCATTTTCGTAATAATAAATGGAAAATTCTACTTTTGAACCCCGTTATTTTTTGGGGGGATTACCGGGGTATAGCTACCTCCCCCACCATCCACAAGCGACCAGATCTTACCGGATCCATAGTCACCATAGAGATAGCGTCCCGACAAAAAAGAGAGATCTGCACCCCGATAGACATAGCCTCCCGTAATAGCAATCCCTTCGCTACGGCCATACTCGGCAACGGGAAGAATCAGACCGGTTTGATCACATCCGACGGATGGTGAGAAGCAGTGGCTCGCCTCCATGGCATTCCAGCCGAAGTTACCTCCGACAGTGATGATATCCACCTCTTCGTAGGCATTTTGGTCCACGTCTCCCACCCGGATAAACGGTCAAAGCTCCAGCGCCACGGGTTGCGCAGACCATAAGCGTAGATCTCAGGTGCACCGCCACCAGAGACAAAAGGATTACCCGGCGGGGTTGTATAACCACCACTGCCGTCCCCCACATCGATACGCAGCATGCTGCCGAGTAGAGTTGATGTATTCTGCCCATGACCAAGAGGGTCACCACCCGATCCTCCATCTCCCAGACCGATGTAGAGTCGGTTGTCGGGCCCAAAGTTGATCTGACCGCCATTGTGATTGCTATAGGGCTGGCTGACAGTCAGGATGATCTGCTCAGAGGCAGGATCCAGCGTCTGCGTTGTCGTATTCAAGGTAAAACGGGAAATACGGGACTCCAACCCAGTCACAGGTGAAGCTGTATAAGACAAATAGACGTAACCATTAACCGCGTAGCTGGGATGAAAGGCCATGCCCAGCAAGCCTTTTTCTCCCCCGTAGTCGACCCTGTCCTGGATATCAAGGAAGGGGGCCACGCTACTGACGCCAGGATCATTCACAAAGCGCACAACCTCACCGGTCTGCTTGAGGGCGTACCAGACTGAATTATCTCCCGGGGCTTGAAATAAGCCGACCAGCGGATTCAACGACGGCAGACCGGGATAAGGTGTCAGGAGCCTGATCGATGCCGATACTGCAGCATTGGCGGGCGCAACACACTGAACATTATTCGCCGGGGGGGCGCTGAGTCCGGAGGCACCGGTTGCTTGAGTATTGACCGTAACATCCAGGAAATCACTGGCAACCTGGCTGCTTGAAGTTACGTCCAGCACGAGCTGATAACTGCCGTTGACGGGAAAAGTAGCGGTTGGCGAAGCGATAGCCGGATCAGACAAGACAATCGGGCCAGGACCACTGATCTGGCGCCACTGATAATCAACCTGGTTACCCGCAGCCGCACCATCAAGAGTAACACTGGGCGCCAGGCTCAATGTATCCGGCAGAGCAACCGTTTGTGCAGCACCCACATCTACCTGCAGGAGGGGTTCGCCACCCGGCTGACTCTCCACGCCGCCGCCTCCACAACCAATCAGCAGACAGCAAGAAAAAATAATTGCCGAGATGAGTTCAACACGGGATAGATCATTCATAGAGAGTTCCCCTTCTCTCCAGCAGCCTCAATAGCCACCTGGACAATCCTTGCCCCGTCGAACAGCATGGAAATGACCAGATGCGATACAGTTGTCCTGTATCAGGTCTAGCCTAAATCGGCATCATCAATTCTGCAAACTCACCGAGTGAATACCGTACCTCTTCAAGGGAAGGAGGATCAGCCCGATTCAGATCATCGAAGCTACCCCGGCACGTCATGCGCATTACGTCAGGTTGTCTATCGGACCCCAGCCAGAGATGGTAGCCACGCGTCACCATGGGCTTGCCGCCATTGTCGAATTCGACCTTCATCAAACCCGCTTCAGGCTCACTCTGCTTGACGACCTGTTCCATGATGCGCTGCACCTCGGTGACAATAAAACTGTCTGGTTTTATGTCTCTTGGTATGTCGTCCAGTTTTCTGAGTTCAAAACTGCAATTTGCCTTGTAACGATCGAACTCCGATTTTTTCATTAATGCGCCGCCTTGCAGAAAGATACGCACTTCACCCGCCGGCACGCTGACCGGCTTTTTCAGAACAATGGTGCTTCCCACAGGCGGGAGATTGTAGGGATAGTCTGGATCATCACTGACCACATAGCGCTGACTGCATGCGGTCAGCGTGACTAACAGGAAGATAACAAATAACTGTTTCATGCCCTTTCGCCTCTTCAAAGCACCCTGAAGTAGCAGGTGAGATCCGGCGGGTCGATCTCTCGTGGCTTCAACCTGATGCTGTCATTCAGTCCTGCCTGACCTTTGATACGTATCTTCGCATCCATACCGAGTTCGGGAATCAGTACGGACGCACGTTCCCCATCTTTGGCCACAATAACCGCTTCGCCCTGCCAATCGGAATGGTCCCGCAGATAGATCAAGCGCCAATGATTGTTCGACAACCTTTCGGTTTTACGGTTCGCCATGCTACCGGCTTCCGCTTCGGCGATTCGCTCAGATATTGCATGGATGTCGAGGGGTGTCGTTCCGCTCAAATGGGCACGCAACTGCTGGTGGGTCAGCAGATCGGAATAACGCCGTAACGGACTGGTGGTTCGCGTATAGACAGACAAGCCCAGGCCGGCATGCGGTTCCGGCTGCGTCTTAATCTGAGTCGGCTTGAAGAATCGCCGATAGGCATACATGCCCGCCAGATCTTCGGGTACGGTGGGTTCATCCGGCGACGCCTGGGTAGCGTAGGGAATCGGGATGTCATTCTCTTGGCAATAGCGGGCTATCGCCTCACCCGCCATCAGCATCAGGTCAGTAATCATCTCCCGGCTCTCATAGCGGGGCAGCGGATGGATCTCGACCTGATGATCAACCACTTTGAGCTTTACCTCGGGCAATTGAATGAAGGCGGCGCCGGCTGTCATACGGCGCATCCGATAGAGCCGGCTCTTGGCCAAGAGCGCAGCAAAGGGTGGCTCTTGCAGCCGCTGCTCGGCCGCTGCGTAGCTGATCCTTTCGACTTTCAGCCATGCGGGTGAGATCTCAATATCCTGTGGCTCTCCCTCATCAGAGAGGGTGAAACCGATAGACAGTGCCGGCGATCGGTTTTGCAGACCCAGCCCGAGCTGATCGGTTATCGCCTGAGGCAGCATGGGGACCACCTGATCCGGCAGGTAGAGATTGGCGCCACGGGTTCGGGCGTCCTTGTCCATGGAGGAGTCCGGGCCAACCAAAGCGGCCACATCGGCCACATGAACCCAGATACGCTCACCCTCCAGACTGATGGCGTCGTCCGGGTCCTGATTGTCTTCATCATCGATGGCAAAAGCGGCAAGTTCAGTCAGATCCCGGCGAGCCTCTTCTGGCAAGGGGGGAACAGGGTGTTCCGGTTGACTCATGTCGATCCCCGCCCGTCGTGGATAGGGGTTCTCGTTGGGAGACCAATAGCCGGTCCTGACCAGCAAGCGGTGTGCATTGACAGGGCTTTCCTGAATCCCAAGCGCCTGCAGAATACGGCTACTGGTCCGCCTATTCAGGGCCAGTTGCTCCACCTCTCCCAGCGCCTTGCGATCGTCTTCGATGATACTGCCCTGTTCCACGCGCTGGATAAATTCACTCCAGGCCTGCTCCTCTGCAGCTTTCTGCTCACGTGCGGTAATCTCAGCTTCCACCAGATCTGCCGGACGCGACCTGATCGCCCCCGGTTCGCCTTCAAAATAGATCCCCTCAGTCACCAGCTGCCAGGCGGCCCAGGCAGTAGCGGGCGTATAATCCCCATAGAGCAGCTCACTGAACTCACTGATTTCTGTGGCACCACCCTCCAGTAATTCCCAAGTCTCCCTGACCTCCCCCTGCTGAGCTGAAAGCTGGTTGAGGCTGCTGAGCGGACCGGGATGCAATAGCACCACATCTTTATCCCTCACACGCTTTGTCTTTCCCCCTTCGATTTCAAGGGAAATTTTGTCGAACACCTCAGTGATTCGTGCCGGGCGAATTTTGTAGAGCACCAGGGCACCAGTGGTCAGTTTACTCATCAGTCTCTTCCGTCTACTCACAATTTCCAGACGATTACGGGGAGTTTCGTCCCCCGCGGGATCGGGTATGATACGCACTGTCTCCCGTCAAACCCAGGAGCTATTTCCTGTCATGAATAAAGTGTGGTCCGATTTTCTGGAAGCCCGCCCAGTCGCAGTGGAAACTGCTCATCCAGACTGTGCCCTGAACGATCTCTCCCATTTTGGACTGATCCGGATCGAAGGGGAGGATGCCGAGAAATTCCTCCAGGGACAGCTCACCAACGACCTGCGTGAAGTGACCGAAGAACACAGCAACCTGGCTGGCTGGTGTAGCGCCAAAGGCCGTATGCTGGCCAATTTCCGCTGTTTTCGCCGTGACGACGCCTACTATCTGCAAACCCCGGAAGAGAATATGGAGTTCGTTCTCAAGCGCCTGGGTATGTATGTATTGATGGCGAAGGTCAGTCTTACCGACGCCTCTGACGAGTGGGTCAGAATCGCCATCACCGGCACCTGTGCGGAAGAGATTCTCACTACATCCATCGATACATTGCCCACCGAAGCCAATGATGTCGTGCAACAGAATGATCTGACGGTAATCAGATTGCCCGGAGCCCTGCCCCGCTTTGAAGTTATCGGCCCGGTTGAAACTCTGAAAACCCTTTGGCAGGCAACAGAACCCATGGCGGTACGCATGGGTGACAGTTATTGGGCGCTACAGGAGATCCACGCAGGCATTCCCACCATCTACCAGCACACCAGCGAAACCTTTGTACCCCAAATGACCAATATGCAGCTAATCGACGGCGTCAATTTTACCAAAGGCTGTTATACCGGACAGGAGGTAGTCGCTCGCATGCAGTACTTGGGCAAGCTGAAACGGCGCATGTACCTGGCTCATGTAGATGCCGACACCCCACCTCAGCCGGGTGAAGAACTGTTCGCCAGCGACAGCACTTCAGGCCAGGGTGCGGGAAGACTGGTAGACGCCCAGGCTAGCAGTGGCGGGGGCTATGACCTGTTAGCAGTGATCGAAATTGCCAGTGCGGAGGGGGCAGAGGTTTGTCTCGGCGAAAATGGTCCCCGATTGACGTTGCAGGAACTCCCTTACTCTTTTGCTGAATAGTGCGCCCGGGCAGGATGCCGACTTAAGAAACAGCGATGCCGAGCGATATGTTCCACATCCCTGCGAATACAAGCGTGTCGCTACCTCGTGAAAGATTTTGGGACATCCGAGTCCCCAAAATCGACTCGCCAACGCGACAGCCGTTATGCCCCGACC
>JAHXHT010000168.1 GCA_025656435.1 Candidatus Thiodiazotropha sp. (ex Gloverina cf. vestifex)
TCCCTAACGGTCGCAATTACGGCCATACAACCGCGCCTACGCCTATCGGGGACTAATCGCCTCGGCTTTCAGCCTTCCATGGCGATCAGCGCACGCACCCCGCCCGGTCCAGAGAGACCTGCTGCTTTTACCCTCTGCTTCAGATAGTCACGCATCTCCTTGGCGCCATGCTGGGCGCAAAAGGGGCGCCCATCTTCCCGCTCGTTAATGCAGAAGAAAAGATGGTAGCGATAGTAGGACATAAAAAAACACTCTTCCTGCGATGATAGCCGGCCAGTTAACCGCTATTATAGGGCCTGATTCGGCAATACCATCCCAATAGATCCTATCGTGACCCCCGAGCAACTCCTCAAAGAGGCTGACCGCTGCGTGAAATGCGGCCTCTGCCTGCCCCATTGTCCCACCTACCTGGTGCTGGAGAGTGAGGCTGACTCACCACGTGGACGCATCAGTCTGATTCAGGCACTGGCAAGTGGTGAACTGCCTGCCGGCAAGTCGATGGAGACCCATCTGGCCCGCTGTCTAAGTTGCCGCGCCTGCGAGTCCGCCTGCCCTTCAGGCGTGAGGTATGGCGTATTAATCGATGGTGGCCGGGCCTTGATCGCTGAGCAGCATCGTGGACGCCCGGTATGGCGCAGAATATTTGACCTCCTCAGTGACCGGCAAAGACTGGGGCGCTGGGGCGCGTTCTACTCGCTGTTGCAGCGCTCGGGCCTGATCAGGATCGCCAGTCTGTTTCCCTCCATGAAACTGAGACGATTGATATCTCTTGGTCATTTTTTACCCAAGCAGGTTGGCACGCTCACCGAACTCCATGCTGCCAAGCGGCCTACAGGCCGATTGGTGCAACTATTTACTGGCTGCGTCGGCAGCCAAACTGACCGGCAGCTTATAGAGCAGAGTCTCTCTCTACTCTCTCATCTGGGTTATGCGGTCGAAATACCCACTAACCAAGTCTGCTGTGGTGCACTGCACAGGCACAACGGCTACCCGGAACAGGCAGATCGACTCTGCGAAACTAACAGGTTACAAACCGAAAAAAGCCGTGCCGAGTGTCTCATCACCCTTGCCAGCGCCTGTCATCTCGAATTGAGCGAGCACCTGAAAACTCACCTGCCGATAACGGGAGTGACCGATTTCCTGCTTGACCTGCCTCAGGACGCACTGCCCAACCTGCAACCTCTGACAAAAAAAGTCGTAGTTCACACGCCCTGTACAAGTCAAAACGATCGCAGCCAGGAACTTCTCCGGCTTATTCCCGGCCTTGAGATTGAGCAACTCCCCGAGAATTCAATCTGTTGCGGTGCCGCAGGCAGCTATCTGCTCACACAACCCGAGCTTTCAGCAACCTTGGGAGCGCACAAGCTCGCTAACCTTAAGGCCTCCAATGCCGAGATTCTGATCACGGAAAATACCGGCTGCGCCCTACAATTTCGCCAACTAATCGAGCAATCTGAGCTCAATATCGATGTCATGCACCCGCTGGAGCTGTTTGCCAGACAGATGGAAAACAGCACGGGCAACGCTTGATCAGTATGCCGGCTGAGGCTAAGGTTCCGCTATGCAAGATAAAACCTATCATCCCGCCGATCGATTCATCATCGGTTTCGATCAAGCCCTACGCACGCTGTTCGGTCGCCCTCAGGTCACCGAACGCCCCGACCCGGCGGACAAGCATCCGGAAGCCGATATGAGTGACCAGGAGAGGGACACCACCGCCCGTCTCATGCGGATCAATCATACGGGTGAGGTCTGCGCCCAAGCGCTCTATCAGGGACAGGCCCTGACCGCCAAGCTTCCTGAGGTCCGTGACAGCATGGAGCGGGCAGCACAGGAAGAGAACGATCACCTCGACTGGTGTGAATCCCGCCTGAAGGCTCTCGACAACCGTAAGAGCCTGCTTAACCCATTCTGGTATGCCGGATCGTTCATGATCGGTGCGGCTGCCGGTTTGGCGGGAGACAAGTGGAGCCTGGGGTTTGTGGCAGAGACCGAGCACCAGGTGGAAGCCCATTTAGAAGACCATTTACAGAAGTTGCCCTCTCAGGACACCAAGAGCCGAGTGGTACTGGAACAGATGAAAGAAGATGAGATTCACCACGCCACGGTGGCGCTGGAAGCTGGGGGTGCGGAATTGCCAAGTCCCATCAAACTGGCGATGAAGTTGACCTCGAAGCTGATGACGAAATCTGTCTACTACCTCTGAACAATTATCCGGCGTTCGGGTCTACCTGGACCACTTCAGTATCCACCATGCGATCCCGATCGGCCGTGCCGATCTGAATTGCCAGCGTCATGCCAAATCCAATAACCACCAGAACCAATAGAACCGCAAAAAAGTCGGGGGTTCTATGGGGATGTCGTGTATTCATAGCACACCAAATTAATCAATCAGTTAAGTTAAACTATTAATCTTGACCATCAATTTAACCTTGAACCTGTTCACGTTGCTGTATAGAAACCATCCAATTACTACTTTGCATTCCTATCCGGCGCCGTTTCAGACGCTCCCAGCTCACTTAACAATGCCGAGACTGGCTCGTGACCGCCACGGCTTGCCAATCCCAGAGCGATATTGCCGGACTGATCTGCCGCATTTACGTCAGCACCGCGCTGCACCAGCAGCCTGACGACTTCCAGATGTCCAAATGCAGATGCCTCCATCAACGGCGTACTGCCACGGGGACCGGTGAGATTCGCATCTGCCCCTGCCGCCAACAGTGCCTTTACGGTGTAGGTATTGCCATTGAACGCGGCCAATTGAAGCAATGACCGACCAGCCTGGCTCTTACTATCGACACTGACTCCCTGTGCAAGCAGGTCCTCGACCTGGCGTACCTCTCCAAGCGTGACCGCCGCAATCAATAACTGGGTCGTTTGCGGGTCATCTGCTGCCCAACTGCCGCTTGATTCTACGATCAGGAGCAATATGAAAAAAAACTTCTCATCTCATAACCTTACGTTTCACGTGCCGATACTTTATCTGTCGGCTGAAGCCATTTATTCTTGAAAGAAAGTGTCATATTCAGTAGACCCCCATTCACATTTCGAGTCAGGTCATGCAACTTTTCAGGGATATATCAGCGCATTTAAAGCCACTTTGGCACTCAACATGGGATTCTTACACGTTGCACAATATGCGCCCCCTAAGTACCCTTTAACCAGCTATAAAAAAACGACCGGAAACGAACTTTCGATGGAACAAGAATCTCCCAATCAAATTGATGTTCAGGTTGAGACGAACTACATGGAGTCGCAGTCGCAACCGGAAGAGCAGCGTTTTGTCTTCTCTTATACCGTCACCATACGGAATGAGGGCGAAATGCCTGCGCGCCTGATGAATCGTCACTGGATCATTACCGATGCCAACGGCAAGGTTCAGGAGATCCGGGGCGAAGGGGTGGTCGGTGAGCAGCCTCATCTCAAACCTGGTGAGACTTTTCGCTACACCAGCGGCACGGTCCTCGATACGCCGGTGGGCAGCATGCAGGGCAGTTACGATATGGTCGACAATCTCGGGAAGCATTTTGACGCTACGATCCCACCCTTCTCTCTCGCCAGACCTGGCAGTCTTCATTAAACTCATCGACACCGAATCGGAGTGACTATGCAGCAGGCCTCGCGGTTCTCTGAACCCATAGTGTTAGCCGCCGGCATATTGTTACTGCTCTTACTCAGTGGTATCGATCCGGTTGCTGACCGCTACACCTGGTTCCTAGAAACGGCACCGGTGATGATCGGTCTGGCTCTACTGGCCGTTACTTGGCAGCGTTTCCCGTTGACCCTGCTGCTTTGTCGACTGTTGGCATTTCACGCTGTCATTCTGATGATTGGCGGGCTCTATACCTATGCGGAGGTCCCCCTCTTCAACTGGTTGCAGGAGATATTCGATCTGTCCCGCAACCACTACGATCGGGTAGGACATTTTGTGCAGGGTTTCGTCCCCGCCATACTGGCCCGTGAGATCCTGTTAAGACGTTCACCACTGCAGACTGGACGCTGGCTGTTCTTTCTCTGCCTCTCAATCTGCCTTGCATTCAGCGCCTTCTATGAGTTGATCGAGTGGTGGGTAGCGCTACTCAGCGAACAGGCAGCCGATGCTTTTCTCGGTACGCAGGGGGACCCCTGGGATACACAGACTGACATATTTCTTGCCCTAATCGGTGCAATCTGTGCGCTCTTGTTACTATCAACATCTCACGACAAACAACTCGAGCGGATGAAAAATATCTGATGGCGACGTATGCGATCGGTGATATACAAGGATGCTATGACGACCTCATGGCATTGCTGGATAAGATCGGTTTTGATTCAGGCAATGACAAACTTTGGTTTGCCGGTGACCTGGTCAATCGAGGCCCCAAGTCCCTTAAAGTACTGCGTTTCGTAAAGTCGTTGAAGGATCAGGCCGTCACCGTGCTGGGCAATCATGACCTACATCTACTTGCCCTTTCACAAGGCAACCGCAGCCATTACAAACACGGCACCCTTGATGAGATACTCAAGGCGCCGGATCGGGACGAGTTGATCCACTGGCTGCGTCACCGCCCACTGATGCATCATAATGAAAAGCGTGGTTACAGCATGGTCCACGCAGGTCTGCCACCCCAGTGGGATCTCAAAACAGCCCTCGCCTGTGCAAGTGAACTGGAAAAGATCCTGAGAGGTCCCGGCTTCCATGAATTTTGCCAGAAGATGTATGGCAACCATCCCGACCAGTGGCAAAATAGCTTGAAAGGTATCGAACGCTTACGCTTCATTACCAATGCCTTCACCCGCTTGCGGTACTGTACAAAAGACGGCAGATTGTCATTGCGTGACAAGGGTTCGCCAGGCTCTCAATCGAAGGGGGCACTGCCCTGGTTTGAGATACCAAACCGTGCCACACGCCGCAACCGTATCCTTTTTGGTCACTGGTCGACCCTGGGCTACCATCAAGCAGACAATGCCTGGTGTCTCGATAGCGGTTGCTTATGGGGCGGACAACTCACCGCCCTGCGTGTGCGTAAATCGCAACCACCAAAACCGATTCACTTCACCTGTTCCGGGACGATGAAACCAACGAAAAAATAGACACAAGCGTGTCGCTACCTCGTGAAAGATTTTGGGACATCCGAGTCCCCAAAATCGACTCGCCAACGCGACAGCCGTTATGCCCCGACC
>JAHXHT010000169.1 GCA_025656435.1 Candidatus Thiodiazotropha sp. (ex Gloverina cf. vestifex)
GGGACTTCTTCATTGTAGATTCTCATTTTCGTAATAATAAATGGAAAATTCTACTTTTGAACCCCGTTATTTTTTGGGGGGATTACCGTACCAGCGATACCTTTTAGGAGAGTTTTTTTATTCATACTTTAATCCTTAAAGAAAAAACAACAAATTGACTGCGCAAAACAGTACATTATCCGTGCCAAATATCTATCCCATTGATTTTCCTTAACTATTAACACTCTGGACAAATAACCACAAAAAAACTGTTAAATATTTCGACATGAAACACCCCCCCATCACGATGGAACGGGTATAAGACCAAAATTGGATGTTCGACATCGAGCCTAGCCGACGGCCGGGCCTTGGAATCATCGTTCACATCGATATTCCAATGGGTGATAGAGAAGACTCCCTGCTACCCCTACATGGGAATGCTATAGATCAAGATTCCCGGCTACTGTCTGGTGAAAGGCGCGAAAACCATCTCTGCCTAGACAAATATCAGCGATGGCTTGGCTGGCTTAATAACTTAGAAACGATTGATCGGCATCAGGCACTGCCCCGGAATGAAAACAGCAATCTCTGAGCCAGGCAACAATAAGACCACACAGGTGCATAGTTACTCCCCCCAGCGTGGAAGCAGATCATGTGCAACATCCAGCTGATCAAGAATACGGGAAACCATGAAGTCAACAATCTCCTCTAGACCCGAAGGCTTATGATAGAAACCGGGATTGGCCGGCATAATCACAGCTCCCATACGACTCAGCTTAAGCATGTTTTCCAGATGAATCTCAGAAAATGGTGTTTCACGCACTACCAGGATCAGCTTCCGCCGCTCTTTCAGGGTAACGTCAGCCGCCCGCTCAAGCAGGTCATTACTGGCACCACAGGCAATCGAAGACAGCGTACCGGTGGTACAGGGACAGACCACCATCGCACGAGGGGGATTGGAACCACTGGCTACCGGCGCCATCCACTGCTGCCGCCCGAAAACCTGTAACTGCCCGGGGGCCGCCCCAAGGTGACTTGTCAGTATTTTTTCCACCGCCTGTGGCTGCGAGGGCAGATCCAGATCCGATTCCATTTTGAGAACGATCTGGCCTGCCTGACTAATCATCAAATGAATGTTTTCGCCAGCCTGAACCAGGCATGACAGCAACCGTAACGCATAAGCACTACCTGAAGCCCCGGTGATACCTACAGCAATCGGCTGCTGCTTCATACCCACGATCTAGCCTCCAGCCCATCGAGCAGTCGCTGATGAATACCTTCGAATCCACCGTTACTCATCACCAGCAGATGATCACCAGGCACCGCCTGCTCCACCAGGCGCTCAATCAATGCCGACGCATCCTGGTAATACTCGGTCCTTGATCTCATGGTCCCGAGGTATTCTGTCGGATCCCACTGCAGGTCCGACGGCAAATAGAGCATGACCTGGTCAGCCGCTTGCAGCGCATCGGCCAGCATGTGTGCATGCACCCCCCGCTTCATGGTATTCGAACGAGGTTCCAGCACAGCAATAATTCTCTCCTGACCCACCTGTTTTCGCAGCCCATCGAGGGTAGTTGCGATCGCTGTCGGATGGTGTGCGAAATCATCGTAGACCTTCACATCGGAGACAGTGCCACGCAACTCCATACGACGCTTCACATTCTTGAATCCGCTCAGGCTGCTTATGGCAACATCGGCTGGCACACCGGCATGGCGAGCAGCCGCCAGGGCTGCCAGAGCATTCACCATATTATGATGACCGATCAGCGACCAATCGAGCCGCCCCTGCCTCTCTCCCTGACAGATCACATCGAATGCATGGCCATCTGCGGCTGCATTTTCCGCATGCCAGCCAGCCTCTATGGCAGGATCAAAATACTCAATCGGTGTCCAGCATCCCATATCAAGCACCTCGCCCAGATTTTCGTCATAGAGTGGGGTGATGATCAAACCCTCGGATGGGACGATTCTCACCAGATGGTGGAACTGCCGTTGGATCATTGTCAGATCATCAAAAATATCCGCGTGATCAAACTCCAGATTATTCATCACCAGTGTACGGGGACGGTAGTGGACAAACTTTGAGCGTTTATCAAAAAAGGCCGTGTCATACTCATCTGCCTCGACCACAAAGAAAGGGGAGGCGCCGAGTCGAGCGGAGCAGCCAAAATTCTCCGGTATTCCGCCGATAAGAAAACCAGGCTGCAATCCTGCATCCTCAAGTATCCAGGCCAACATACTGGCAGTGGAAGTCTTGCCATGTGTGCCTGCCACCGCCAGCACCCAGCGATCCTGCAGAACATGCTTGGCCAACCACTCAGGACCCGAGGTATAGGGCAACCCTCGGTTCAGCACATATTCAACAGCAGGATTCCCGCGAGACATGGCATTGCCCACCACCACCACATCAGGCGCCGGTTCCAGATGCTCAACCCTGTAGCCTTCCATCAGCTCGATACCGGCATTTTCCAATTGGGCACTCATGGGAGGATAGACATTGGCGTCTGAGCCGCTGACTTGGTGGCCCATCGCCCGCGCGAGAAGCGCAATACCACCCATAAACGTGCCACAAATACCCAGGATATGAAGATGCATCACAGAGCCACCGGAAATAAAAGCGTCATAAGATTCCAAGATAACAATGTATAGACCACAGCCGCAGCAACACCGATATTAAACGGCATTTCAAAAGTATGTCTCAGTATATGGCCCAGCACTACAATGCTCCAAAACATCAGCACTAAAATCAACAGACCAGACTCTGTCGACTGACTGCGTTGATTCCAGATCACCAAAGGTGAGGACCATCAGGCCCAACAGTAATCCACTCAGCATCAAGGCCGTAGCCGTCTGATTGAAACGTGATAGTCTCTTGGTAATATGTAGTGCCAGATAGAGTGCGCCCAACATCAGTACGATCTGAAACAGGGTTTCCAAAAATGCTCGTGTAAGATCAGCCTGGAAGCCAATCACCATCAACACGCCGACGATAAAATTCAGCACAAAACTGACCAGTAGCAGTGTCTGTGATGCGGGTATGTCCTGGGGGCCCATCCGTAAAAGGCACAGGTCAACGGCAGTAGTGATCAGCGATTTCAAAGCTTCTTCCGTTTCTAAATTCAGCCCACATCATAGCACTATAAAGCGGGAGAACCGCCGCTTCAGTACGCCTTGTATTCCGCCAATCCTTCACTTACTAATACATCATTGATATTCACCTCACCCAGCCAGAGCTCTACCAGATAGCGTCCATACTTTCCCTTCGTATCCTGTATGGTCTCAATAACCAGTGGTTGATTAAGAATTCTTTGACGCAACCAATCCCTGGCAATCAAGCCCTGCTCTCGCTCCACCCCCCTGACCTCAGGTGCATTGATCCGGTGCAACCGCAGCTTTTCAGCCTTGACCCAGACATGCAGCCCCAGATCAATATCTACGGTAACCGTATCACCATCGTAAACAGCCGTTACTAACGCATTGTAGAGGTACTGACTCTTGATCATCTTTGCCTCACTCAAGATATGCGTTGATCGGATCGAAAAATAGAACTCATCGCCTACTTATTCTATCCTGGCACCTTAATAGCCATGACATGGCTGAAAGAAAGGCAGATTTTTACCAGAGATTTGGATTCAACAGTGAGCATGCCGGAAGGGACCCAATAAAAACAAGCATCCCTTCCGCAGACCTTTATTCAGGGTTTGATATAAGTGTAGCCCTGTGCCTGTAGATGAGATAGCTCCGCCACACCACTTGGCACGACATCCCCAGACTCTACGTCATAAAGATCGTTTTCCAGCTCCACTTTACGTCCTCTAACTGTGTTACCACAGACTTGGAAATTGACACCCTGACTCTTCAATCCGTCAATTTTTGCCGCCATCTCTTCACTGGCATTGGCCTGCTTGAACTTAGCTAACTTAGCCAGAGAGTCAGGATAGATAAGTAGGGATAGACCGTCACCATGCAGAACCACTTTGAGCTCGAGATTTTCAGCCCCGACTGCGTTGATGTGATTCTGAATATTCGCAGCGCAGACTTCTGCGTCTTCGGATCATCGTAATTGATATGATAAACAACCTTCTGCTTTCCATAGCCCTCTGCGCCTACGGCCTGCCCAGACAGCATCAATAAACCTGCAATGATGAGTACGGCACTCTTAGAGAATGAGTATTTCACTTGTGCGTCCTCCGCAATATACCCCTGATTTATCATGCCAAATTGAGACTTCCAGGGGATCGCCTCTCACTAATCATAGTCAGAAAGCCGGGGGCTCGTTAACGAATATAACTGCATACATCTAGCGGGTTTTTTGCTGCAAGCAGAATCTCAGCAGCTTCGTTCCGGTCACACTCAGAGAGGGGTTTTTCTGTCTCTTGCTGAGACAGAACTGACAATTAAATCTTTATCACATATGCGAACTATCCAAAGTTGATGAAAATAGGGCTAAAATCTGATTTGAATATAACCGGAATGGATCTCTACGATGCCGTTAAAAGTCATACTCTGCATACTAACGATTTTGCTGGCTTTCGAAGCGGCTGCTGATATTTACACTTGGAAGGATGCCCAAGGACGAACCCACTTCGGTGACCGGCCACCCGCCCAAAGCGCACCAAAGGCACTCGACCTGCAGATCAACACCATCAGCCGTCCCAAAATCCAGCGCCTTGACATTAACGCCCTGTCAAGCAGACAGCAGGTGGTGATTTACTCCACCACATGGTGTGGCGCTTGCCGAAAGGCCAAAAGTTATTTCAAGCAAAAAAGTATTCCCTACAAAGAGTATGATGTAGAAAAATCCACCAAAGGCCGCAGAGACTATGCTCGACTGAAAGGCAAAGGCGTACCCATCATCCTGGTCGGCAAACAACGAATGAATGGCTTTTCCGCCTCAGGCTTCGATTCCATCTATCAATCCCGGTAACCGGCGACGATGTCCACACGGCTCCCCATCACGGCTTGCTGTTTCCTGTCGCTTATTCTGCTCAACGCCTGTAACCGGGAAGTATCCGAATCGACTTTGAACAACTCATCGACGTTTTCAAGTGATGAACAGGAGGTCATTCACCAACTGCAACAAGCGTGTCGCTACCTCGTGAAAGATTTTGGGACATCCGAGTCCCCAAAATCGACTCGCCAACGCGACAGCCGTTATGCCCCGACC
>JAHXHT010000170.1 GCA_025656435.1 Candidatus Thiodiazotropha sp. (ex Gloverina cf. vestifex)
GTATGCCCTACATCGTTCCCTAACAGTCACAATTACGGCCATACAACCGCGCCTACGCCTATCGGGGACTAATCGCCTCGGCTTTCAGCCCTCCATGGCGATCAGCGGAGGATTTACTTGCTGCATAATTGAATTGCAGCTATTACTTGAAATCGCGAAATCAGAAAAATTCTCTTCCATCAGATAGATACGGCTTGAATAATTCTCATTTGTCACCGACCCTTTTTTCACCTCTTTTTTTTCACGTCCATTACCGGCCGATATAAAGAGGAATGAAATTCGAGCACAGTTCACCGGGAACCGTCATTCAACTATTTTAATGTGACTGTGAAATGACGTAGATTGAAGACGACTCACTCATATTTTTCACCTAAACGATCTCAGAATACCCGCACAAGATCTACCTGCTAGTGCCCCTGTGAAATTTGTGTGCGAGCCAAATACCTGCTACTAGTGCTTCAGTCTGACCTTGTAATGTATATCCGCGACTCGGCTTAAGATGTAGAGAGACAGAACCAATGGTCCAGGTCAGACCACAGGCACTGTTACAGGTGATGGTGTCGGAGCAGAAGCGGTGAAATACTAGGGCCCGCCCAACAGGCGATTGTCTATACCGCCACGTATACCGTATATTTAGACATGCTTACCTCAATGGGCGCTCTTTCAAGATTCGGAGAACGTATGTGAGGTTTTTTCACATTAAAATAATCCTCTCGAAAAAAGATAAGAACCAGATGCCATCTATCATTGAACAACAACTTATGGCATGTTTTTGAGACGTATATCCAGCCTATCTCGCAGTTGGTCACCCAGCAGATTGAGGGAAAGCACAACCAGCAGCATGATCACACCCGGCGCCAACACCAAATGCGGCGCCATCAACATATAACCGGCCCCATCCCGAATCATACTGCCCCAAGATGCATCCGGCGGCTGTATGCCCAGCCCCAGAAATGACAGACCTGCTTCGGCAATCACCATACCGGCAATCCCGAATGTCGCTTCAACAATCAACGGAGCCGCTAATAGTGGCAGCAGATGGCGACTGAGGATGACCCAGCGTGAGCTGCCAAGTGCAACGGCTGCAGTCACATGATCCCGCTCTCTGAGTGAGAGGACTTGCCCCCTGGCCAGACGTGCGTAGCCGACCCAGCCCACCACTGAAAGTGCAATGATCAGGTTATCCAGTCCAGGTCCCATGACACCGGCCAAGGCGATGGCAAGCAGAATGCCAGGGAAAGCCATGAAGATATCGATCACTCGAACCAGCAGCAGATCCAACCAACCACCTTGGTAAGCGGCCAGCATGCCAATCGTAGTACCCAGCATCAGGGAGATAGTCACAACACCGATGGCAACAATAAATGAAGTACGAGCACCGGCCAGCAGTCTCTGCAGGACCGGCCTGCCAAGATCATCAAAGCCCAATAAACCGGACTTGCCTGGCGTATCAAGGATGTGATCCAGATTCACCGCGTTGGCACCCGAAACAAAACTGTCACCGAGGACGGCTGCCAAGGCCCACAAGAACATCACAGTCACAGGCAACCAACGCACGATCACGGCCTGCTCCCGTAACGTATACGTGGATCTACCAGTCCATAAGCAATATCTGTCACGGTATTGACGAGTACATAGGTGAGACTCACGAACAACACACATCCCTGCACGACGGGGTAATCACGCCTCTGGATTGAGTCGATCATCAAAGAACCGATACCAGGCCAATCGAATACCACCTCAGTCACCACTGCGCCCCCGAGCAAGGAACCCAGTTGCAATCCGATCAATGTCACCACCGGCAACCAGGCATTCCGCATGGCATGTCGCCACAGTACATGTGGCTCATCAAGGCCCTTAGCCCGTGCAGTCCTGACATAGTCCTCACCCAAGACCTCCAGCAGACTGCTGCGGATCATGCGTGCAAGAATGGCCGCAAAGCCAGTGCCCAGCGTGATCGCCGGTAACACCAGGCTAGCGTTTGACTCGCGCCCACTCACCGGCGTCCAGCCCAGCCAGAGTGAGAAAAGGAGAATCAGCATCGGACCCAACCAAAAATTGGGTATAGAAATGCCCAGTGTGGAGAAACTCATGGCGCCCCAATCCCAGATCGTTCCTCGCTTGACCGCAGCTACTATCCCTAACGGTAATGCAATCACAAAGGCGCATAGCAATGCAGCAAAGGCGAGTTGCAGCGTTGCTGGGATGCGTTCCGCCAGCAGTCCGACAACAGGTTGCTTTGCGTAGAGTGAGTCACCCAGATCGAGTTGCAACAGCCCAGTCAGATATCGGGTGAGCTGGCTTAGCACGGACTGATCGAGACCCATCGCATGCCGTAGTACCTCGCGATCTGCCAGTCGGGCAGATTCTCCCAGCATTACGTCGACCGGATCACCGGGTATCAGATGAATCAGCAGAAATACCAGACAGACCACACCAGCAATTACCAGCAAAGCGCTCAGTAAACGGGAAATGAGAAAGTCGATCATGACTATTCGACAATCTCCACCAACATGCCATTGTCGGTCCAATCAAAGAGTTCGATCAGGTCCCGGTTACGCATTCGAATACAGCCGTGTGAGACGGGTTTACCGATCAGGTGTTCTTCAGGGGTACCGTGGATGTAGACATAGCGCTTGAGCGTATCAACCCGGCCTCCCCTGTTTACGCCGGGCTCGATGCCAGTCAGCCAGAGTATCCGAGTGAGAATCCAATCGCGGTCGGGTTCTTTTTCTGCCAGTGCATCACTGAAGATCTCACCTGTCGCCCTTCGTGCAACGAAAACGGTATCACGCGGACACCCCTCGCCGATTTTCAGGCGAATTCGATGCTTGCCTCTGGGTGTACAGCCGCTATCACGTCGCTCACCAGCACCCTGCTCCCCTGTCGAAACAGGGTATGTGGCGAGTGCCTTTTCTGCTTCGAAACAGATCAGTCTCTGATGTTTTACCTCAATGCGCAGATGCCGCTTGGGCATGTGAGAACTCCCTGGATTTCTTAAGTATTAAATGGTTAAGACCATCATAGTTGCCATTGGGTGAAACACGATAACCTGTGACTCGACTCCCTTGTACCGCATACTGATCCTCAAACCAAAGCGGCACATAGGGCAGATCCTTGTGGATCTGAGCAGCTACCTCCTGGTAAATTCTGGTTTGCGCCTCAAGGGTTTCCGCCTGTTCCGCTTTCTTCAACAAGGCATCAACGACAGGATTCGTATAGCGACCTCGATTGGCACCTGCTGGTGGCAAAGAATCGCTGGAGAAAACATAGCGAAAAATATCCGGCGTTCGTATCCCGACCCAACTTAGGCTATAGATCTGAAAATTCCCTGCTTTAATATCTCCAAAAAAAGTCCCCCAATCATAACTCGTTAGATCGACCTGAATACCCACTTGGCTGAGTTGGTCCTGAATAATGGTGGCAAGTCGAATCCGGAATGGATCACTGGATGTTTTGTAAACCAAAGTCAATGGATTATTCGGTCCATAGCCTGCCTCCAATAGGAGCCGACGAGATTTTTCAGGATCGAAGTCATAAGGAGTGAGTTCATTATGACCCGCCCAGTGTTCCGGAGGAAAAATGGTCTCGGCTTTTCTGGCTGCTCCACGCATGACCTTATCGATGATGGATTGACGGTCAATGGCATGAGCAACTGCCTGTCGCACGCGAAGGTCTGCCATTTGTGGATCCTGTAGGTTGAACCCAAGGTATGAAAAGTTACTACCACTATTTTGAAGTAATTCGATATCTTTTTGATACCTCAAATATTCGAGCAATTCAGGTGAAAGGTAATTTTGCAAAATATCAATTTCACCACGAAGTAACTTCAACGTACGGACTAATGGATTCTTTACCTCAACAATCTCGAACAGTTGGCCATCATTTCGACGCTGGATCACAAGATGCCCTGCTTCTGCCCACCTGAGAAATTTGAATTTACCACTGCCGAACGGCTGGGTCGAAAAGGGGTGATCATTATCGATATGTTCAGCAGGTAAGATATTAAGTTCAAGATAGGCGGGAAATAGAGGGTCTGCTCTATTGAGAAGAAAATCCACTGTCTCACTATCGATGAATTTCACTTCATCTATCATGGCAAGAGCTGCCTGGTAGGGAGATGTACGCGTCACATCAAGAATACTGCGATAGGTCTTAACAACATCATTCGTATCAAGCACACGACCATCAGGGTATTTTCCAGCCGTTGAATTCAGCTTGAATCGATAATGCAGCGGAGAGAGCTGTGACCAATTTGCAAGTCCCGGCACAGGCATACTATTGGAATCCGTTTCAACCAATCGTTGGTAGAACAACCTATTTAGCCTAGTAGACAGGGCATCTGATGTATATCTCGGGTCAAGATTCAAAGGAGGGGCTCCGACCCCGAATCTGATACGCTCTTCGGGGGTATCCTGATGCGAGCAAGACAAGGTAAACAGCAGAGAGGCTGCGATCATGAATCGCCAGAGAGCCAAAGAGACATGAGTCAACTCGCACACAGTTAACAACTTCTACCGGATAGATAATTAATCAAGAGTATGGACCGAAATGTCCAGCATGTCACATTCACTGACTAAAACCATATTCTGTATTTATTGGATTGTGCTATAAATTTGTATTTAGTTATTCTTAATCTAAGATTTCTCAATTTTCACCAAATATTACAGACCTTTCATGACAACAAACAGCATAAAAATCGCTATTGGGTATGATGAGTTTAAGTCTCTTTCAAAGCTTTGGGAGTCATTTCAGGTAGACCATTTTTTTGATCAGTACACCTGACACATGAAGGCAATAGAAGCCACAACTTCAAATAACCCCATTCTTATCTGCTTCCTGGAAAACCATCGCATTACCGCCATTCTTCCGTTACACCTATATCAACAGAAGATCGCAGGGATGACCTACAATATCATCGGCCGTTACAAACCAGACCGCCTGAATTTCCACAACATAATTACTTACCAAAGAAACGGTACAGCTTATCCCCTAAAAAAAATTCACGATGCGTTAAAATCAGCCGGTGTTAGGTATGATTTTCTTTTTATTGACCGCATTCAAGCGTGTCGCTACCTCGTGAAAGATTTTGGGACATCCGAGTCCCCAAAATCGACTCGCCAACGCGACAGCCGTTATGCCCCGACCG
>JAHXHT010000171.1 GCA_025656435.1 Candidatus Thiodiazotropha sp. (ex Gloverina cf. vestifex)
GGACGGTCGGGGCATAACGGCTGTCGCGTTGGCGAGTCGATTTTGGGGACTCGGATGTCCCAAAATCTTTCATGAGGTAGCGACACGCTTGCTTTGGCAGCGCATATTGATATAGATTGAATCTGTATTTGTTGCGCCACACCAGGTACATCGGGCAACAGGCGTTTTTTTTACGTTATCCATTGACCCACCTCCACACATTCGGATAGTTCGATACCACGAATAGCAGCTCTGCACTGCCGGCCTAGTTAGGCGAATTTATTGCCTAAATATGGTTGGTAGATGATCAGAAATCAATCTAATCAACCACACTAGCCGACTGGATTTCATTCAAAGTGGGGTCTGTGAATATTCAGCGTGGGAGAGATTAAGAATATCTAGAGAACATATATCTTTTCAGCCATAGTCATTGAAGATAACTCAGACACAAAAAAAGGCTAGCAGTAGATTGCTAACCTTATGTTTGCTGTTTGATTTTTGGTCCGGGCGGGGTGATTCGAACACCCGACCCCTACAACCCCATTGTAGTGCGCTACCAGACTGCGCTACGCCCGGAAAGAGCGGCAATATTAGGCACTTAAGCCGCTGATGTCAATGTAAAAAACAGCTTTACCAAGCCGCTTTGTTTCAGGCGATTCAGCCAGATGACAGATCACCTTCATAAGCGGGTCTGAGTCTGCTTCGAAGTCTAAATTCAATGAAAGAAGCTAATTATTTCCTGTGCTTGCAAACGACTGGGTACAAGTGCGGAGCCATTAAAAAGTCAGATTCGGCCACAAATGGAGATGTTTGTGGACGCTAGGAATGAATGGGGAAAACGGGTGTTGAGCCAGATCAGATCCTATCGTTTCAGGATCTGCAGTACCTCTTCCAGTTCGCTACGCAGCTGCTTGACGATCTGCTGACTCTGCTGCAGATCCTCTTTCGCGGTGTCACCGGAAAGCTGTTGTCGGGCGCCACCTATAGTGAAGCCCTGTTCGTAGAGCAGACTGCGGATCTGCCTGATCATCAGGACATCGTGCCGCTGATAGTATCTGCGGTTACCGCGCCGTTTGACCGGTTTGAGTTGCGGGAACTCCTGCTCCCAATAACGCAACACGTGAGGCTTAACTTGACAAAGCTCACTCACTTCACCAATGGTGAAATAACGTTTGCCCGGAATAGCGGGCAGATCAGTATTACTGCTGCTCGGATCCAGCATAAGCTTCCACTCGCGCCTTCAATTTCTGACCTGGGCGGAATGTCACAACCCGACGTGCCGAGATGGGTATCTCCTTCCCGGTCTTTGGATTGCGGCCAGGCCGTTGTTTTTTCTCTCTGAGGTCAAAGTTTCCGAAACCAGAGAGCTTGACCTGACGCCCTTGCTCTAAAGATTGGCGAATTTCTTCAAAAAACATTTCCACCATCTCTTTGGCTTCGCGTTTATTTAGTCCCAGCTCCTCAAAGAGCTTGGCTGCCATATCGGCCTTGGTCAATGTCATATCCTAATCTCTCAACTTTGCATCAAGTTCATCGGACAAATGATGAAGTATTCTCTGCAGGACTTCATCGACTTCCTGATCAGTAAGAGTGTGTGATTTTTCCTGTAAAATCAATCCCAATGCCACACTTTTTCGACCCGAATCTACGTTTTTTCCAGTATAGACATCAAATAGGCGGATGTCTTTAATAATTTTGCCGGATGATTCACGAATTACGTTCCTAACGGCTTCAAAAGTCACACTTTCATCTACCACCAGCGCTATATCTCGGCGGATAGACGGAAATTTTGAGAGGCTCTCAAATGCCGGCAGGCTACCCAGTTCAATTTTTGCCAAATCGATTTCAAACAAAAAGGCCGTACTGGTCAGATCCAGTTGCTTCTCCACCTCAGGATGGAGCATGCCGATACGACCGACGGGTTCACCATCATAATGGATCACCGCAGATTGCCCCGGATGCAGTGCCGGATGTTCACCGATAGAGAAAACAAAACGATCCGCTGAATTACACAGACTCAGTAGCGCTTCAATGTCCGCCTTCATATCGAAGAAGTCGACAGGATCATTCGATGAATCCCACTGCTCATCCAGTCGCTCTCCGGATACCAGACCTGCAAGCACCCTCTCCTGGCGGATTTCATCTCCATCCCTGACGAAACGCAGACCGGATTCAAAGATCCGCACCCTGGATTGCTGGCGTGACTGGTTATATCGAGCCGTCTGCAGCAGACCGGGCCAAAGGGAAGTTCGCATCACCGCCATGTCGGCAGAGATTGGATTGGCGAGGCGGATCCCTGTCTGTTCCGGATCGACCAACGCTTCGATCTCCGGGCTGACAAAGCTATAGGTGATCACCTCTTGGTAATCACGCCCCACCAATAGCTGTTTCGCCTTACTGAGATCGAATTCAGCTTCCTGCCGACCCCGCATCTCCATGGAAAAGGCCCCTCGATGGGTCGGGATCCTGGCGTATCCGTAGATCCTGCCAACCTCCTCGATGAGATCTTCCTCAATAGCGATATCGAAACGGCAGCTGGGTGCCCTGACCTGCCAGCCTTCGCCGGTTTCAACCACCTGCATCTCCAGGCGGTTTAGGATATCCAGCACCTCAGCACGCTCGATCTCGACCCCCAACACCTTATTCACCCGATTGGCGCGCAGATCAATTAACGGACGCTCACCGATCTGCTTCTGATCGACAGCTTCAACGATGGGACCGGGCTCTCCACCGGCGATTTCCAGCAGCAACGCTGTTGCACGCTCCATCGCCTTGGACTGAAGCTGGGGATCGACTCCACGCTCAAAACGATGGGAAGAGTCAGTGTGTAACCCATAATTTCGGGCTTTTCCGCTGATCGCCATGGGTGTGAAAAATGCACTTTCAAGCAGAATGTTTTGTGTCGCCTCGCCAACTGCCGAATCCTCACCACCCATAATCCCGGCCAGAGCCAGTGGGCGCTTTTGATCGGCGATGACCAGGGTATTCTCTTTCAGCTCGATCTCCTGGCCACCGATCAGAGTCAGCATCTCGCCCTGCTCCGCCATACGGACCTGGATTTTTTGCGCTATCTTCTGCAGATCAAACCCATGCATGGGTTGTCCCAGTTCCAGCAACACATAATTGGTGACATCAACTACAGGACCAAGACTGCGGATATCACTGCGCCGAAGACGCTCTTGCATCCACAGAGGGGTCTCCGCATTGACATCCACGCCCTTCACAACCCGGCAGAGGTATCGAGGGCAGGCTTCGTCGGCCAGTAAGTCCACATCAATCTGATCATCAATCGTTGGGGTCACAGGATGAATAGCTTGTACTGTTACAGAACAACGGTTGATCACCCCGACTTCACGGGCAATGCCGACCAGCCCGAGGCAATCACCCCGGTCAGGGGTCAAATCCACATCAATGGCTTGATCGTCCAATCCCAGATAAGATCGGAAGTCATCTCCTACCGGTGCATCAACCGGTAACGGCATGATGCCGTCAGAGCTCTCTGCCAAGCCCAGTTCGCTGGCGGAGCAGATCATACCCAACGACTGCACACCTCGCAGCTTGGCCTTCTTGATCTTGAAGTCACCCGGCAGCAGTGCACCGACGGTAGCAACAGGCACTCGCATCCTAGTCGAAACATTGCGTGCACCACAGACAATCTGTAGCGGTTCGTCACCACCCACAGTAACCTGACAAACACTCAACTTATCTGCATCGGGATGCGCTTCTTTTTCAAGCACCTCCCCCACGACAACACCTTGGAAAGATGCTGCGACCGGCGTCACCGAATCGACCTCCAGGCCAGCCATGCTCAACTGATCCGCAAGCTCCTGTGTCTTGACCGGTGGATCGACCCACTCACGCAACCAGGCTTCACTGAATTTCATGATTCTCTACTCATCCTATGCAAACTGTTTCAGAAAGCGCAGATCATTTTCAAAAAACAACCTCAGGTCATTCACCCCGTATCGCAACATGGTCAGGCGTTCGACACCCATACCGAAGGCGTAACCCGTATACTTTTCACTGTCGATGCCCACATGCCGAAAGACCTCCGGATGCACCATGCCGCAACCCAAGACTTCAAGCCAACCGGTGTGGCTGCAGACTCGACACCCCTCCCCGCCACACATCACGCACTCGATATCGACCTCGGCTGAAGGTTCGGTGAAGGGGAAGTAGGAGGGACGGAAGCGCAGTTCCAGTTCGCGCTCGAAAAAACTGCTGAGAAAGTCATACAACACGCCCTTCAAATCTGCGAATGAGACATTTTCATCCACCAGCAGACCTTCCACCTGATGGAACATCGGCGTATGGGTCAGATCTGAGTCACAACGGTAGACACGGCCCGGCGCGATGATCTTCATCGGCGGGCCTTCATGTTCCATAGTGCGTATCTGTACGGGAGAGGTGTGGGTACGCAGCAGAAGATGCGCATCGAAATAGAAGGTATCATGCATCGCCCGGGCAGGATGGTGTGCCGGGATATTGAGTGCCTCGAAGTTGTGGTAGCCATCTTCGATCTCCGGCCCTTCGGCCACGTCGAACCCCGCGTGAGCGAACAAGTGTTCGATACGATCCAGTGTCCGTGTTACCGGATGCAGACCGCCCCGACTCAGACCTCGTCCCGGCAGGGTGACATCGATCTTTTCTGAGGCCAGGCGATTCGCCAAGCCCTCTTGCTCCATAGCCGCTTTACGTTTCTCTATGGCCTGCTGCAGGGACTGCTTGGCTTTGTTGATTGCCTGACCGGCCTGGGGGCGCTGCTCAGGCGGCAGTGTCCCAAGCTTCTTCAACTGCGCGGTCAATTGACCACTCTTGCCCAGATAGCTCACACGAATCTCATCCAGTGCAGAGAGATTGTCCGCCGAGGCAATGGCTTTCTCTGCCTGACCGATCAGACTCTGTAGATCCAGCGTGGCGTCGTCATCCATCTATTTATCCCAATCTTGTTATCGAATTCAGCAATAAAAAAGGGGAAAGTCCAAAGGCCTTTCCCCTTTTGTCGTCATTAGCGAACCGGTGTTTAACCGGCCGCCATGACTGGCAGTTAGGGAAGCTCTGAACGAATCGTTTGTCAGCGAACGTTTCCTCTCGCTTGCTTCAAAACTGCCATGAGCGAAGAAAAACAGTGCATTT
>JAHXHT010000172.1 GCA_025656435.1 Candidatus Thiodiazotropha sp. (ex Gloverina cf. vestifex)
GGACGGTCGGGGCATAACGGCTGTCGCGTTGGCGAGTCGATTTTGGGGACTCGGATGTCCCAAAATCTTTCACGAGATAGCGACACGCTTGCACAGACAATTAACACCATCGAATAAGTTTCAATCTATCATTCCCGCTCAAGATTTAATAAAAAAGCTCGATAAAGGATCAGAATCCGGATGGATGATGTGCTATGCGACCTCCCGCATCACTACAAAAGTTACCCTAATAGTAGTAGTGTTAAAGACTCTCACACTCTGCCGTACGCTTCCAGATCACAATATGAATATAAAGCACCATGTATTGCTTATCTTATCCCTGACCTCGACCTGTTCTTTACCAACCATTGCCAACGAATCACTAATTACAGACCAGCAGATGAGAGAGGCTGAACGCCTGTTCAGCGGCCCCAGCGAAGAGGACTACTACCGGACTGACGCCGTCTTGGTCAGTGCCACTGGCAGTGCCAAGCCTGTATTTCTCGCACCCTCGGTGGCCAGCGTTATTACCAAGGAAGAGATTGAGGCCATCGGGGCCACGACGTTGGATGAGGTGCTCGAGACAGTACCGGGACTGCACGTCTACATCTCTACGTTCTCGGTGTTTTCCAAAAAATGGTCTATTCGCGGCATTCATACCGAGAGCAATCCGCAGGTTTTGCTCCTGATCAACGGCCAATCGATCCAGGATCTTCACGTGGGGTTTCGCCCCGCCCTGTTCCAACTCCCGGTCAGCATGATCTCTCGGGTGGAGGTGATCCGCGGCCCCGGCTCTGCGGTGCACGGTGCAGATGCCTTTGCCGGCACCATTAACGTAATCACCAAAGATGGCCAGGAGATCGATGGAGTTCAGACAGGTGTGCATGGCGGCTCGTTTGGCCGCAAGGATGCCTGGGTACAGCATGGCGGAAAGTATGGAGACTGGGATCTGGCCGTGAGTTTCGACCTGATGCAATCGGACGGGGATGACGAGCGACTCATCGGGCAGGACCTGCAGAGCGCTTTGGATGACAGTTTCGGCACTTCGGCCTCCCTGGCCCCCGGACCACTGGAGAGCCAACACAACATCATCAGCACGCATGTTGCGATGAACCGGCAACACTGGAAGCTCCACTTATGGGGTTGGAGTGAAAGGGATGGCGGTGTCGGCGCCGGTCTGACCGAGGCCTTGAGTACTGACAATCGGCACAGCACCGATATCCTGTTGGGTGATATTGATTACAGCAACAACCAGTGGTATCAGAACTGGACGCTTGGATTCCGGCTGGGCTACCTATACACCAAGGAGGAGGACTATCTGCAGCTGTTTCCCGCCGGTGCGGTGCTGCCCATCGGCAACGACGGCAATCTGAACTTTACCTCCCCCGCAGGCGTCACCCTGTTTACCGATGGTTACATCGGTGCTCCGGAGCACACATTCAATCGCTACGGCCTTGAGACCTCGGCGCTTTATGACGGCCTGGCGCAACACCACATGCGCTTTGCTCTTGGCTACCAGCATGCCGACATCCGTTACAGCGCCAGGCAGAACTGGGGACCAGGCGTCATTGACGGCAGCCAGGCCGTAGTGGATGGTTCTCTGACCGATCTTACCGGCCAACCCGGCATCTTCATGCCCGATGTCGACCGTCAGCTCTGGTACCTATCCGCCCAGGACGAGTGGGCCTTCACCCATAACTGGGAGCTGACACTCGGTGCCCGCTACGACCACTATTCCGACTTCGACGGCACATTCAACTCCAGGGCGGCGCTGGTGTGGCAGACGCGTCACGACCTGTCCACCAAGCTGCTCTACGGACGCGCTTTTCGGGCACCCAACTTCGTCAATATGCACGCACAAAACAATCCCGTCGGTCTGGGCAACCCCTATCTCGAGCCGGAAGTGATCGATACCCTTGAGTTGGCTTTCGATTACCGCCCATCGCCGGATCTGCGACTGGCCACCAATCTCTTCACCTATGAAATAGATGGCCTGATCGAGTTCGTACCCAATCCAGGCGGGGCATCTGCAACCTCGCAAAACAGCCGAGACCAGAGAGGCCATGGTGCTGAACTGGAGATAGATTGGGAAACCACCCGAAACCTCCGTTTACAAGGCAATATGGCTTGGCAAGACTCCGAAGACAAAGCGACTGGCGACCCGATACCGGATGCGCCCAGACTACAGGCCTACGCCAATGCACACTGGAAATTCCTACCTAAGTGGTCAATTGACGGTCAGTGGATATGGATTGGCGACCGTAAACGGGCTGCGGGGGATACGCGTTCGGAAATCGATGACTACAGCACCATCAACCTTACCCTGCGCCGCAAGAAACTCTTTGACACTATCGACCTGGCATTGGCCGTACGCAATCTGTTCGATGAGGATGTCCGCGAACCCGGCACGACATCGATACCCAATGACTATCCCATGGATAGCCGTTCAGTGTGGATGGAAGTACGTACGAAGTTTTGAACTGCGAAAGAAGTTCTTTGGCTGACTAGCCCTCTAACGGCGCCGGCCTGGAGATGCCGTAGCCCTGTGCAAAATCGACTCCCATCGCCTGTAGTACCTTATATGTCTCATCGTGCTCAACAAATTCCGCAATGGTCTTTAACCCAGCCACATGCCCTATGTTATTGATCGCATCGACAATGGCACGACTCATCTCATCTTCTTCTACTTGCTTTACGAATGATCCATCTACCTTTAGAAAGTCAACCGGGAGCGATTTGAGGTATGAAAAAGAGCTGAGTCCGGTGCCAAAATCATCAAGGGCAAAGGAGCATCCCATCTCTCTGATCTCCTGGATGAAACTGACTGTCGTGTTGAGGTTGTTAATAGCTGCCGTCTCTGTCACTTCAAAACAGATCGACTCCGGCGGCACCTTTAGATGTAACATTCGATCTTGGATATAACTAAAAAAGTCTGGATCGCTCAGCGATGTACCGGAAAGATTAATAAAATGGAGACGGCCATCTCGACACAGATCGGTCCTTTCACCCAAATAGGTGAATATGGAATTCACAACCCAACGATCGAGACGCTGCATCAGATCATATCTTTCTGCCGCCGGGATAAATGCCCCTGGCGCAATAATTTCCCCACCAGCCCCCTGCATGCGCAATAGTATTTCAGCATGCCTCGGCGCATTGTCATCACGCAGTGAGACGATGGGTTGTTGGTAGAGTAGAAACCGCCCTTCATCCAGGGCACTGTTGATCCGACTGATCCACTGCATCTCGTCACGCCGCAATGCCAATTCGTCATCTTCCGCAGTGTAGACATGAACCCGGTTTCGCCCCCGGCTTTTCGCTGCGAAACAGGCCATATCGGCATTACTCAAAACCTCGTCACTACTTTTACTATCGGGGGTAATATCAACCAACCCAATACTCACCCCGGTATTGAATGGGCGCGTTTCCCAAACGAATTTATGACTTTCAACAGACTCACGAAGTTTGTTGGCTAATAGCTCGGCCTGGACAAGAGAGCAATTGTGTAAAATCACCCCAAACTCATCCCCACCAAGACGCGCCAACAGGTCGGTCTCTCGGACCTGATGTCTCAATAGTGCTGAGATCTGTCGTAACAGTTCATCCCCGGCCATATGGCCACAGGTATCATTGACCACCTTAAATTGGTCCAGGTCGAGATACATGAATGAGTGGATCTCGTTATTACGGCGCGCATTACCAAAGGCATCCGTCAGCGCCTGTTCCAACTCACGACGATTCTTAAGATTTGTCAGGGAATCATGAAACGCCATATGTTGCAGCTGATCTTCAGCATGACGGCGGGCGGCGCGGGACTTCGCCTCGTGCAACTCCCGTTCGATAGCGGCACCAAGACGGGTCAGATTATTCTTCATGATGTAGTCGGCAGCACCGTTTTTCATCATTGAAACAGCCAACTCCTCACCAATGCTGCCTGACACGATGATGACGGGAATATCCGAATTGTTCTTGCGGATCAGTCTCAACGCTTCTTCTGAGTTGAAGGAGGGCATGTTATGGTCAGTAATAACCAGATCCCAATTCCCATCATTCAGTGCGGCTTGCATGGTTTCGGGACTGTCCACCCGCGCATAGTGTTCAATTTCCCATCTGTCTTTTTTCAGGTGATGCAACAGCAGAAGGGCATCATCTTCTGAATCTTCGGCCAAAAGCAGACGTAAGCGATTATTGGTCATATCTATTTATTGGATGGCGTTAGATTCAATACCAGCCAGTAAATACCCAACTGTTGTACCGCTTCAACAAACTGACTGAAATCGACAGGCTTTCGGATATAGCTATTGGCGCCCAGTTTATAACTGCTGACTAGATCTTTCTCCTCGTCCGATGAGGTCAGTATCACAACAGGTAACAGTTGGGTTCGTGGGTTATCACGAATCGCCTTCAGCACCTCCAGACCACTAACCCTGGGTAGTTGCAGATCCAACAAAATGAGTTCCGGGAGCGTCTCTTCTTCTGTAAGACCCTCAAGGTAATCGAGTGCCTCAGCACCATCACGAGCCACCCTCACCTCATTGAGAATATTATTCTTCTTCAGCGCGCGCATCGCCAGAAGCTCATCATCAGGATTGTCTTCAACCAACAGGATATGATTTTTTTTCATATTCGCGCACACTCATATGATCGACCACACTGGTCATTGCTTGATGCCAGACAACGCATGCAAATACCAACATACCTTGAGTGAAGGTGTTTGCAATGACCGCAGGCACTTAAATACCTACAATACTAGCCTAACGCTCCACCCGGTTCACTTAAACGGCCAACCCAAGTATCTCGAAGAATATGCTGTGCATATGAGCGCCAAAATATGGGCAAAATCTGTCCTGTCTGTTTGGTCCTGTTTTTGATGCCGCAAGGACAGCTGAACATAGTGCTCAGCGGTATAGTGAATAATCTCAAGCTCCTTATCGCTAAGGAAGCTCTGAACGAATCCATCGATTGAGGGATAATGGTGCACATTCTAGGCCAATCATTATATAGACCCCATGAAGCAAACAAC
>JAHXHT010000173.1 GCA_025656435.1 Candidatus Thiodiazotropha sp. (ex Gloverina cf. vestifex)
TAACAGTCACAATTACGGCCATACAACCGCGCCTACGCCTATCGGGGACTAATCGCCTCGGCTTTCAGCCTTCCATGGCGATCAGCGTCTGCTTATCAGTAACACCGACTGCACGGGAAAAACATGGGTAGTCAGCCAGACTGACTACGGCATGGTCAAGCAACTCATGTTGCTCCAGAATCAATCCATTTTCGACAAACCGATGAAAACTCACCATGGCGATTTTTGCTTGTTTTTGATAACGCTCCAGAAGCGCTTCACGCCCAACCTGAAAATGCCAATAAGAGAGCAAGATCATTGGTGGAATAATGAACACTACAAGCGCAATAGGTAGCAATCTACGAAGGGAAAGTCTACCGATCATTTACCCAGCCTCTATAGGAAGTGGGGTTTTATCAGAGAAATCGATGCAAAACCGAATAAAGTCATCAACTGTCAATGGACGACTGTAAAGATATCCCTGAATATGACTGCAACCCCTTTCCATCAACCAGGCTTTCTCCTCAACCAGTTCCACACCTTCTGCAGTAACAGCCAGCTGTTGAATTTTCGCCATTGCAAGAATCGTCTCAACGATTGCTGCATTATGTGTATCTGTATTCACATCAATAATAAATGAACGATCAATCTTCAAACGCCCCACTGGTAAGCGCTTTAAATATGCTAATGATGAGAAACCAGTACCAAAATCATCGATGGCAAAGCGAACACCCAACGCCTTGACGGCATTCATCTTAACAACCGCCTCTTCGACGTCCTCTAACAGTAGGTTTTCAGTAATCTCCAACTCAATCCTATGTGCAGGCATATTAAACTCCTGCATCAGCACCTTTAGTCGATTTAAAAAGAGAGGGCTACGAAAATGTCGCGGACTGACATTGATAGCAAGACCCTCCAGGCCACGGCAGGGGCGTTCTTTGAGCAGTCTTTGTAGAATTGAAAATCCTTCACGCAAGGTCCATTCACCAATCTCGCCAATCAGGCCCAGCTCTTCAGCGTGAGAAATAAATGCAGAGGGTGCAAGCAATCCTCTCACCGGATGATTCCAACGAATCAATGCCTCTGCACCGACAATACACTCGAACTCCACATCAATCTGAGGTTGCAGATAAAGCTCTAATTCCCCCCGTTCGATTGCTTGGCGCAACTCCTTACCAACCCTGAGCCGGTCATTTACCTCCGCCTGCATACTCGGATGAAAAAAACGGATGGTGTTGCGCCCGGATGCCTTGGCACGATACATGGCCATATCGGCCTGCCTCAGCAAATCATCAGCATTCATCCCTTCTGAGGGTAGTAACACAACACCGATACTTGGTGTGATGACATATTCATGACCATCCAGCAATACCGGCTGGTTGAGTGCCTGGCGCAGTTTTTCCGCAACATCACGTGCCGTTACCGAGGCTAGATTGGGATCATCATCAAGCATCGGTAGTACAACCACGAACTCATCTCCACCGAGACGAGAAACCACATCTTCGCTTCGCAGGGAGTTGGTCAGGCGTTCTGCTACCCGGCACAGCAGGATATCCCCAGTCAGGTGGCCCATGGAATCATTGATATTTTTAAAATTATCGAGATCCATGAACAGCAAAGCACCATACGTTTTTCTATGCTGAGAGAAGGTTATGAGGGACTCTAGCTTGGTACGCAATGATATACGGTTCGGTAGATTGGTCAGATCGTCAAACAACACCTTGCGATGTATCTTCTCCTCTGTTGCCTTGATATCAGAGATATCCCGTGCGATGGCTAAGAACTGACGGCATCCATTCACTCTGGTCTCAGTTAATGACAGCTCCAGAGGAAACCACTCATCATTGAAACGCCTGGCATTAAATTCCCGGCGAAGGTTGAGCATTGCGCCATCTGCCGTACTGAGCTGTTTCTGTAACAGCTTATCAAGCTTCATCTCTCCATCGGGTATCAAGTCCTGTAGCCGCATCTTGCTAAAAGACTTTGCATCGCCGGCAAACATCCTCAATGTTGCCATATTGTAGGAGTTGACCCGCCCATTACCATCAAATAAGAGAATTGCATCGGGTGCCGTATCCATCACCGCCTGGAGTCTTGCCCCCAGATCGTTTGCCGTATTCTGATGCCACGTTTTAGCCTGAGAAACCCTGGCATAAAGTATTAGAAAAAACAGTAATAACAAACTCAAAATCAATGCAAAAATCAAGACGGCATGGTGAACGCCTTCTAATGCTTGAGCCACCTCGTCCCGTGGAATAACCCGCAGCAAGACCCACGCTCGATCAATAGCAAATCTCAGCCCCCATAGTATTTCACCGGGAAACGTCACTTTATGAAAAGCGAAGCCGCTACCCTTCTCATACACCACGCCTGTAGTGGATTGTTCTATGCCAGACCAGGTCGAGGGATATAGATCCGGTAAATGCTGAGCTTTCTCTTCACCAGAAAACATAGTGCCCAAACTCTGATCAATATCCGTGCTATGCAAGTAGTAGCCCTTATCATTCAGTATTTGTACGCCATCCGCATCCTGATCAAGTCGCCCCCCCTGTCCCGGCAATAAATATTTTGCCAATAGACTCAGGACAACCACTCCCCTTTTATTTCCATTGGAATAGATTGGCGCAGCCAAACGTAAAGTAGGCTGATGGGAAATCTTGATTCCACCATTTGTGATATTCAGATCCAACAGAGACAGATACGCCTCTCCCTGCTCCAACTTCAAGCTCTCTCTGAAATAGTCACGATGTGATTTTGACTGCAGGGTTTCTTTTTTGACCATAGTGGTGCGCTCCTTATCATGATTGATACGGACACGTTCCATCCCCCAAGTATCGATGAAACTCACTTGATCATAGATACGTTTACTTGCAGAAAAGTAGTACCAGGCACTTTCCAGATCAGAAAATGCCGCTTCATCACCCTTTCTCAACCAGTTCTTTAGCACCTCATGCTCTGTCAGAATCTGCAGATCCTTTACACTCTCATCCAGCTGCATCAGCCAATTAGCCTCCACATCCACCAATTCATTCGCGGCTTGAGCACCCAGGCGAGTCTCTACGACATCCCGCTCCATCCAGAAAGCAACCACAACACCCAGCCAAAGAATCAGCATCACAGGTAAATAGCCACGCAGAAAATATCGGATAAACAAAGTAGTGAATGTAACCGCCCCAGGGTTATTTGCAGCCAATGATTGCCGTTTTCGCCAGGGCCGGTCATTCATGACTGCAACCCCTGGCTTTGCTGCACATCTCGTTGCCGACAGACACAGTTTAAATACCGCCTCATTTGTTGCGCCTTCCACCTGCTGAGTCAGATGGTTGTGCACCTTCGACACCAGCCAGATTGAGGGCATCGAATACCTGCGATGTTGTAAATGGCTTTTCCAGGCAGGTCTCTGCCCCCGCCTGCAGAATGCGGTCTACATTCTCTTTGGTGTAGTAACCGGTCATGGCGATGACCCGAATTTCCTGGGTCTCAGGATCTGTTCGCAACTGTTTACAGACAGTAAAACCATCGATACCGGGTAACATGATGTCGAGGAGAGCGATCTGAGGCAGGGACTTTTGCAGTTGCCTGCCCGCCTCGAATCCATCATTTGCAACGATCACCTCAAGATCGAAGCCATCTCCGGACAGTGCTTCGTTGAGAAAATCAGAAAACTGCTTGTCATCCTCCACGATAAGAATACGCAGGGGGGCATCTGACTCAAGAAACAAGGTCATGCCTCGATCACGGGCCAATCGCTGAATCTCCGTATAGGTAAAACGTCGGTGGCCACCCTGTGTGACATGTGCATGAAGCAGACCTTTATGGGCCCATTTACTGACGGTGACGGGTGAGGCCCCTAGTAATCCTGCCACAGCCGCAGGTGTCAATAACTTCACATTTGGCATGATATCGGCCCAGATCATCTTCAGCGAAACGTAACGACTGGAACAGTTTCATTCTAGACACTGCCTGGACAAATTTCCTTCTATTTTACTGGGTTTTAACTAAATTTAATATTGCAAAGACCATGACGCCCAATCTCATGCCCTTCTCAATAAATCATCCTGCAGAGAAATGGTGGTTCTTTATAAAAAATAAATCCATCGACCACATATTTTTTCTCATCTTATTCAACCAGATAACCGTAAACCACAAGCCAGCAGCCACCCTCTTTAACAACGCGCCCATAAAAACCAAGTATGTTTTTAGAGGCGGCTCAATAATCGATATGCCATGCCGCTAATTATTGTTAGTAATACAGAAATTACTGATTTTTTACCCTCTACAATCTGTAGGACTGACCCAAGATGTTCCAACTCACCAACAATAAGCACCTCAAGCAATGTGAGGAAAAGGCAGCCCAGCAGGAGGCAAGAATTACTGAAATGGAACGGGAGCTAACCTCACTACGCAATGAAAACGAACAGCTCCGTCAGCAACTCGAGGGACGCCAGGCCGCAGATCAGGGACAACAGGCGTTGTTCAATAATTTTGAATCTCTGGGGGATTCGTTCAGTGAACTACAACAATCCCTCATGCACACAGCCAACACCATGAAGGCTGAAAAACAGAGTGCGATTCGAAGCTCGGAGATTTCGACCCAGGCAATCGCCTGGCGTGGAGACCATGACCCGTGGCATCGATCATGTCAGCGGTATCTCCAAAGAGAGCTCTGACAGCGTGGTCAGGCTGGCCTCCATAGCAGACAAAATCGGTGATTTCGTCTCCATCATTCAGGGTATCTCGGAGCAAACAAACCTACTCGCTCTGAATGCCGCCATTGAGGCTGCCCGTGCGGGTGAGACAGGCCGTGGATTTGCCGTAGTTGCTGATGAAGTTCGCAATCTTGCGGGGAGAACCCGTGAGGCCCCAGCCGAAATCGCAAGCCTGGTTGAGACGATCACACAAGAAACCAAAAAATCGACGGACACTATCGCTGATCGCCATGGAAGGCTGAAAGCCGAGGCGATTAGTCCCCGATAGGCGTAGGCGCGGTTGTATGGCCGTAATTGCGACCGTTA
>JAHXHT010000174.1 GCA_025656435.1 Candidatus Thiodiazotropha sp. (ex Gloverina cf. vestifex)
AATGCACTGTTTTTCTTCGCTCATGGCAGTTTTGAAGCAAGCGAGAGGAAACGTTCGCTGACAAACGATTCGTTCAGAGCTTCCCTAAGTAAACTATTAAATATCTTTAAAAAAAGAAATTTATATGACTGTAAAGGATTCCAACACTCATTAAGATGAGAATGGTAATTATCAAAAACTACAGAAAATCGAAAGTGAAGCCCGTGACCTCTTTGCCGGGATCGATTACCTCCATTTCAGCAAGGATTTGCTGCGCTCTGGGCATCATGGTTTTGTTGCGTTCACTTTCTGGCAGGTATTGGTCCGGTAAAAAGGTGCGGTGGGCAACGAGTTTTCCGTTGTCGTCATAGAGGCTCAGTTGCAGTTTGGGAAAGGGTTGATCGAAGGCAGCGGCATTAACCATATAGAGCCTCATAAAGAGGACATCCGGCTCACTTGGGTTGGTACTCAGGTTACGTCCCTGGATAAGGATCTTATTGGTGTCCCGGCGATTCGGTACTTCACATCGGGTAACCTTACAAATGACGTTCAATACCTGGCGGCCGACATCATAGTGGATCAGGTCGTAACGAAACTGCCAAGCAAGTTGGCTGGTGAGTAAAACAACAAGTAAGAGAGAGCCAAAAAACCAGAGGGCATGGCCTTTTTTGCTTTTCTCATGGGTCTCCACAGCTTCAAAGGCGAGGACTTTTTCATCCACAGGCGGGAGAGAGGTGCCGGAGGGCTTGTCGATGTTGGAGTGAAATGCCGGTATGGAATCGTAATCTGGTCTGCCATCCAGGACATCAATCACCTCGTCTTTCAGGATGCTGTCGCCGAAGTCGTAACCTGGTGGCGTCTCATTCTCTTCTGCCTCGACAGCCGGCTCTTCATGGATGTTGAGGTCAATCACCTCAGCGGTATCTTTATCTGTGTCGTCTGTCTGCAGGCGTGTAGAGATGGAATCCTGGTCTAGCAGTTCTGACATCTGGGATTCGGTATCGGCAGCGAGATAGTCCGGTTCGATCTCGAGCCCGTCATTCTGTTCGACGACATACTCTAGGTCGCTATCCGACTGCTCGGTGGTGTCCCCGGCTGTCAGAAGGGTGTCACTGTCCTCGTCTGGCTTACTGTCGCTTGAATTGAGTGTTTCTCCATCGGTTATCTCATCATCTTGGATTTGAGATGTGTCATCCTGCGTAGGAAAGTTTTCCTCCCAGGTTGACTCTTCTTCCTCCTGCTCATCAGGTGCCTGTTCTGTTTCCGTATCCGGCCAGACATCCTCTGATTCTTGATCATCCAACTGAAGGAATGGGGCGGGGGAATCGTGCAGGCGATGCAGGGCATTGAAGATCTGGCTGCATTGATTGCAGCGTACCTTGCCATCGGCGACCTTGAGTTGCTCCGGTCCGATACGGAACAGGGTCTGGCAGTGTGGGCACTGAGTAAGCATGGTTCAGGTGAAGACGTCTTTCGGGACCTCTAAGTTAGACGGAAGCGGCCGGACAGGCAATACCTTTCATGCATATGGGCTTGATAATAGCGTCAGAGATGTTTGAGGCCTGGGATGAGTACCCACACATCGCGCTGCCGTGGCTGTGACAGGTGACCAAATGACTGATATGAGGCGGCGACCTCTGATTGTTGCTCGGCAAGTATGCCCGAGAGGGCGAACGCACCGCCTGACTGGAGTAGGGCGTCCAGGGTCGGTGCGAGTTGTATCAGAGGGCCGGCGAGAATATTTGCCACCAGGATGTGTGCTGTCATTGTTGGCATCTCATCTGGCAGCAGTGTGGTTATCCGCTCAGACACGCCGTTTTTTGTGGCGTTATCTTGGCTGGCTTGCAGGGCCTGTGGGTCGTGATCGATAGCAATGGCGGATTCTGCACCGAGTTTAAGCGCAGCGATGGCAAGAATGCCCGAACCGCAACCGTAGTCGATGATTGTTTTACCGTTCAGGTCAAGGCCGTCAAGCCACTCCAGACAGAGCGCTGTGGTGGGGTGCGTGCCGGTACCGAATGCCAATCCGGGGTCAAGTTGTATGACCACACCATCCTTTTGTGTCACTGTCTGGCCTTCAGGGCAGATCCAGAGGCGTTGTCCGAACTGCATGGGCTTGAAATGTTCAAGCCACACCCGCTCCCAGATTCTGTCCTCAATACGCTCCCAGTAGAGTCGGTTGGCAATCGCTGTATCGAGAGCCTCAGTCAGTGCATGTTGTAGTTTTTTGGAATCCTTATCACCCTCAAAAAGTGCAGTGACCCGGGTTTGGCTCCAGAGCTGCTGGCTATCCGGCGGTAGCTCCAGCAGCGGTTGATCACCGGCATCCCCGAGGGTGACAGAGAGTGCACCAAGGCGTTCGAATACCAGTTCGAGTAATGGCGCCTCGGCTTCGCTGGTATCGATGGATAATTGTAGCCAGGACATTCGAAGAGTTTTGAACTTTTAGTGATGAGTGAGTCGAAAAACGTGTGGATTTCTTAATTCAGCACTCAAAATTCTTTAGTTTAGAGTCCCAGTTTCTTTTCCAGATAGTGAATATTTGCACCACCGGCCTTGAAGGCACTGTCACGCATGATATCGATATGTAGCGGGATATTGGTCTTGATGCCGCTGATGACCATCTCTTGTAGTGCGATTCGCATACGGGCAATGGCTGAATCACGCGTCTCTCCATGGGTGATCAGCTTGCCGATCATTGAGTCGTAGTAAGGCGGTACTCTGTAACCGTTATAGATATGCGTGTCGACTCTGACGCCGGGGCCGCCGGGGGTGTGCAACTGATTAATGTTGCCGGGGCTGGGAAGAAAATTTTCCGGATCTTCTGCATTGATGCGGCACTCGACTGCATGTCCGCGCAGCGTGATCTCTTCCTGCTTGTAACTTAGCGGTTCACCCGAAGCGATAAGAATTTGCTCCTTCACGATATCAACACCGGTGATCAATTCTGTCACCGGATGCTCTACCTGAACGCGGGTATTCATCTCGATAAAATAGAATTCGCCGTTCTCATAGAGAAACTCGAAGGTGCCAGCGCCGCGATAGCCGATCTGTCGGCAGGCCTCGGCACAGCGAGTGCCGATATCATTCCGCTGCTGTTCTGTGATGCCTGGGGCCGGAGCCTCCTCCACGACTTTCTGGTGGCGGCGTTGCATAGAGCAGTCGCGCTCACCCAAGTGGATGGCATTGCCATGGGTGTCGGAGAGAATCTGAAACTCCACATGGCGTGGGTTTTCGAGGTATTTCTCCATGTAGACCATGGCGTTGCCAAAGGAGGCTTCCGCCTCTGCCTTGGTCATCGCCACGGCATTGAGCAGGGTCGCCTCGCTGTGGACTACACGCATGCCACGTCCACCACCTCCACCTGCAGCCTTGATAATCACCGGGTAGCCTATTTTTGCTCCCATCTCCTTGGTGCGTTTGCCGTTACCGTCGAGAGGTCCGTCTGAACCCGGCACGGTTGGCACGCCAGCTTGTTGCATGGCTTCGATGGCGGCTACCTTGTCACCCATGACGCGGATGGTATCTGCCTTGGGACCGATGAAAATGAAGCCGCTGTTTTCCACACGTTCTGCGAAATCGGCATTCTCCGACAGAAAACCATAGCCCGGGTGGATGGCGACAGAATCTGTGACTTCCGCAGCACTGATGATAGCGGGGACATTCAGGTAGCTCTCACCGGATGGTGCAGGTCCGATGCAGACCGATTCGTCTGCCAATAAGACATGCTTCAGATCCCGGTCGGCTTCAGAGTGAACCGCAACGGTTTTTATACCAAGCTCTTTACATGCGCGCAGGATGCGCAGTGCTATCTCGCCTCGGTTGGCGATGACGATCTTTTCTATCATGGGTTCACTCAGTCAATAATGAAGAGAGGTTCGTTGTACTCGACGGGTTCACCGTTATCGACCAGAATCTGCTTCACGGTGCCGGATTTGTCCGACTCGATCTGGTTGAGAATCTTCATCGCTTCGATGATGCAGAGTGTATCGCCGACGGCAACCTGTTGGCCCACCTCTACGAAAGCTTTGCTGCCTGGTGAAGGGGATTTGTAGAAAGTACCGACCATGGGCGATCTTACTGCGTGTCCCTCGAGTTGGTTGTCGGCTTCTTCGGCGCCGGCAGAAGGGGCTGGTGCGGCGGCAGGCGCTTGCTGCATCATGGCTGCGGGAGCGGGCAGGGTGCCGTGGCGACTGATTCTTACCGACTCTTCACCCTCGTGGATTTCGATTTCGGCGACATCCGACTCCTCCAGCAACTCAATCAGTTTTTTTACTTTACGTATATCCATGTTGTTCGGTCTCTTATGCTGTTATTTGTTGAGCCGCGCAATGGCGGCCTGCAAAGCCAGGTCATAGCCTTGCGCACCCAGGCCGGTGATGGTGCCCACGGCCTTATCGGAAAAATATGAGTGTGCGCGGAACGGCTCCCGCGCATGGACATTCGACAGATGTACCTCGATAAAAGGAATCTCCGTGGCAAGCAGGGCGTCCCGCAGCGCAACACTGGTATGGGTGAAGGCGGCGGGATTGATGATGATGAATGCAGTACCGTTTGAGGCGGCTTCATGCACCCAGTCGACCATCTCGTGTTCAGCATTGCTTTGTTGAAAGGCAATCGTGTGTCCTGAGTCTTCTGCTTGTGTCTGCAGTTGCTTTTCAATGGTCTCCAGCGTTTCCTGGCCGTAATGGGATGGCTCTCGGGTACCGAGTAGATTCAGGTTCGGGCCATTGAGTACCAGCAGGGTCGCCATGTATCGAATTCCAGAAATGTGTTTAGACCCGACAGGCTGTCACAGCCATGCCTCGAAGATGTATTTGCCACGGATGGTATTAGCTGTCGGAAAGTATGTAAATTCTGCAAGATCACGGTCATTTTGTCTAGTTTCAATGCAATATTTATCAAGATCGTGGCAGTTTGTTAGGGAAGCTCTGAACGAATCCATCGATTGAGGGATAATGGTGCACATTCTAGGCCAATCATTATATAGACCCCATGAAGCAAACA
>JAHXHT010000175.1 GCA_025656435.1 Candidatus Thiodiazotropha sp. (ex Gloverina cf. vestifex)
GGTCGGGGCATAACGGCTGTCGCGTTGGCGAGTCGATTTTGGGGACTCGGATGTCCCAAAATCTTTCACGAGGTAGCGACACGCTTGGAATTTATTGTTATCTGGGCTGATTTTGTGGTTCGTTTGACCTGCATGCCAAAAACCAAACCTCTATTTTCAGAATCGATGACGCTGCATGCGCCTCCATGTTCTGAATATTTGCAGTTGGGTTCATCCTCAGAGATGCTGAAGTAGCTGCGAAGCTGATCAATCTCTGCTCCGATATTGTAGTTTGTGCGGTCTAGCTTTTGACTGTATTCGGTAATGCTGGTTAATCGTCCTTCTGTCCGGCCGAGGTTTATCTCAATATATCACTTGGGATAGCCACTCGGCTTCAATGCGCCTTCTTTTCTAAAAACAATTCCCGGTGTGGTCCAGTCGCTAAATCGGACAATATTGCCGGCTTTGAAGCCATTTGAAACGAGGTGGTCGAATGCCTGTTTTGGCATCATGTTCAACGACACGCCTTCAATAGATGTGGCCATGATCAGCCCGCGATCACGAACGATCTCTGCGGCATGCAAAGGCATCGCCATGCACAGGAAAATAAGCATCGTAAACAATATGCGGGAAGACAATGGTTTTGCGCGGATTTTCCAATCACCAAGTCGGTTCATAGCATTAACCTCAGACTGTTTATACTTTCTGAATAACAGGGGGCAGCCCACAAATAATATTCACCAACTGCAATCATTATAGTAATAAACCGTGGTCTATCCCCTGTTACTATCGCGCCAAGCTGCCGCCCCTTATCCAGGCCATTAGATTGAAAAGCTTTACTAAGTCCGCCAAGGATTACTGCTAACCTGATGTATCACTCGCACTTTGAAACGACGGCCCTTGATGTTGTTCTCGGATAGAACCCGCAACGCCTTCTTGCGTATGCTGTGGTCGATGGCGACATAGGCGACATGATCGAAGATGTCGATCTTTCCTACCATGGCCCCTGGTACTGCCTTATCAGCAGTGAGTGCGCCGAGAATGTCGCCTGGGCGTACCTTCTCCTTGCGCCCGCCATCGATACAGAGTGTGACATTCGGTGCGGTCAGACTGAAGTCTTCGGGTAGATCGAGTCCGCGAGGTTGTTCCAATTTAACCTCGTTCTCCAGGTAGGTCTCGATAGCATTGACACGATTGACCTCTGAGGCGATGAACAGGCTCATTGCCAGGCCCTTATTGCCGGCCCGGCCGGTGCGGCCGATACGGTGGATGTAGATTTCCGGATCGCGTGGCAGTTCGTAGTTGATGACTGCTTCCAGCTCCTTGATGTCGAGACCGCGGGCAGCCACGTCGGTGGCTACCAGTACCGGGACACTGCCGTTGGCAAATCGTATCAGGACCAGATCGCGATCCTTCTGCTCAAGATCCCCATGCAGCGCCAGTGCCTGGATGCCCTTTTGCTGCAACTCCTCAGCGACTTCCTGGCACTGTAGTTTGGTATGACAGAACACCACCGTCGATGCGGGCTTATATTGTGCCAACAATGCTGCCAGGGTTTGATTTCGCTTGCCCTTTGCGACTTCGTAGAAGTGCTGGGTGATCTTGAGATCGCTGTGATGTGAGTCGACGGTCACTTCTATAGGATCGTCTTGAAGGGCTTCGCTGAGTTCCCGGATGGTCTCGGGATAGGTGGCAGAGAATAGCAGGGTCTGTCGTTGTGGCGGGGTGGCGGAGAGGATCTCCGTCATATCGTCATGGAAGCCCATGTCGAGCATGCGGTCGGCCTCGTCGAGCACTACCGCGCGGACACTGCCCAGGGAGAGGGTGCCTTTACCCAGGTGTTTGAGAATACGTCCGGGTGTACCCACCACAATGTGGGCCCCATGTGCCAGTGATCCGATCTGCGGTCCGAAGGGTTTACCCCCACAGAGCGTGATGATCTTGGTATTGGCGCTGGTCCGTGCCAGGCGTCTCAGCTCCTTGGCCACCTGGTCCGCCAGCTCACGGGTTGGGCAGAGTACCAGTGCCTGTACCGCAAAAGACTGCTGATTGAGAAGGTTCAGCAGGCCGAGGCCGAAGGCCACGGTCTTGCCGCTGCCGGTCTTGGCCCGGGCGATGAGATCCTGTCCGGCCAATACATGGGGCAGGCTTTCGGCCTGGATCGGTGTCATCTGCAGGTAACCGAGTGTTTCAAGGTTATTGAGCAAGGCAGGATTGAGCTTCAGGCGGGAGAAATGTGTCGTCACGGTGTGCTCTTCAGGCTAATGGGAGTGGCCGAGCGTCATCGGCATTGGATGCTATGATACCAGCTTGAGCCACGCTGTCCTGCAGGCATTATTCAGCTCTGGAATACAATCCTTGTGTGTGAATAATCGATAGAATACGTGCGTGCCTATCATTCCAACGGGTTGCCCAATGAAAAACAGTATCGATATATCCACGGCATTCAGTTTCAAAGGGGAGATGCATACTCCCTCGACCACTCTCGAACTCGACAGCCATATGGAGAACAGCGGGTCACTACCCCCTTTTCATGCTTTGCTTGCCAGCACCAACGATATTGACACCTACTCCTATCTTTATGAGGTCATGGAGATGACGGATGTCCAGTACAGCAATGCCAAAGGTATGGCCGCAGGGTTCCTCAAAGACGGCGTTTTCGACCAGGCTGGATTCGAGGCGGCATGGAGAGAGAATAAGATCACTCAATTACTCCAGCCCATTGCGCGAGACTATCTGGGGATTGAAGATATCGATGACCATACCGACTTGAGAGCAGCTTTGTTGCAAGCCTACAAACTGGGTAGAGAAGCGCAGTCTTGATGCCTTGCTGTAGGCAGGCTGACATCTGCTGATTATTGCCTATTAAGGTGCCAGGTTAATCATCGTGCCGTTTGTATTGCGGGCTTACAGGAAGCCGGATAAGTTGCTGGCAGATTGTTGAGAGGTTAAGTCCCGTGGACTGAAGCAGGCTCTCCATGCGGGATGTCAGATCTGAGCCTGAAGGAAACGCTCTCTTTGCGCATATCACGACAATATTTTTCTGTGCCTTGACATCGAGCAGCATGACCCATGAGTAGCATGTGCGTATCGATACCAACATATCGACCATCTCCGCTTCCGTAGTTGGCAGGCAATTTAATGCCAATACGCCATCGGTATTGAGCGCCCGGGCGGCATCTTCAACAAAACCTTGATTGAGGATTGGGTTGTCCGAAACCGTTTTTGAGTAGATGTCACAGACAATGATGTCGAATGTCTGCCTATTCTCACTGAGGAACTTTTCCGCTGAAGCCTGTGTTACCGGATGGGTTGCGGGAAGGTGGAAGTGCGCTCTGGCAAGTTCAATGATATTGGAATCAATTTCAACCGAAAGTAATTTCATCTCTGGAAGTTGTGACAATATGAAGCGTTCAATCGATCCCGAACCTAAACCAAGATTGAGCAGACTGCCAGGGCGGTCTGTAAATATCAGTGAGGAGAGCAGTGCCTGGTTATAATCAAGCACAGGATAGGCGGGTTCTTGCAATAGCATGACAGACTGAATCGATCCGTCTTGAAATCGCATCCAGCGTAAGCGGTCTTGCTCAATAATTGAGATTGACTGTAACTCGCCGGAAAGAGAGGCTAGCGTTTCTCCTTGAGTTCGCTGCAGCAGATCTATATCGATTTGTGGTGGCACTATATCGAGCATGTGCGTCAAGGTGATTTGGTAATGGTTAAGGAGTCTCTGACTAATCTGCCGCTGGTGAAAGGCTAAACTTCCCGGGGTCTGTCTTTATTCAATGTAATGCCAGCCCCAGCCGATTCCCCTCTTGGTCAAGTAACCCGGTCAGGACCGCATCGCCCTCATCGCTGACACGCAGTTCACCAAATCGAGCTTCGGCATAGGTCTTCCCTTGGCCTTCTTGAAAAAAATAGGCATCGCTCGCCAGTCGTACCGAATCACCACGCTTTCGAAAGCGGAGCAGGTGCTGGGTCTCTGTGAGCTGTTGCCCCTCGTAGAGGCTCACGAAACTGGCTTCCCCTGCCGGATCGAGATTCACAATGATATTTCCATCGTCAATCTGGGCGGATTTTGCGGCCTGAGCAACCTCCCTGGTCATGGTATATCGCAGCGCCATGTAGTCACCCTGCAAGAGCGAACGCGGGTCACGTGGCGCCAGTCTCAGTAGCAGAGTATCGCCATTCTGAATAATGCCCTCTTTGGAGGTGATCTGACTGTTGACGATGAGGAGTATCAATAGTGCGATAACAGCCATGACTATGAGCCGGGCTTTGTCCGTTAGGCTGATGCTTGATTTAAGCATGGTCTGCTCTCTGCGTCTCATTTGTCGGGATGATCTTGAGGATGATCCAACGCGAAACCAGTATGGCGATGCCGGTGGCGACCAGAGTGATTGATTTTGTCAACAGACTGACCTCAATGCCATAGAAGAAGGCTGTCAGAAAAAGAACAAAAAAACCGATGCCAGCCCCGGTGAATGTCACTCTGCCGGAATGGGCACCAAGTAGCGTAACGATAAGACCAAGCAAAAGTCCCGGTGCATACCAGGTGCATACCAGGTGCAGGCGATAATGACGATCATCATGCCATACAGTAACGGTAGCGACTTTGTGTTTTCAGTACCCGCAATAACAGGCCAGATCAATCTGCCGAGATAAATAAAAAGCAGACCCAATAGGATCGTTGAGACCCAGGGTCTGGGATAGAACAAAAAGTCAGCTTCCAGCTCCGGCAGCAGATACACGGTAGAGAACAACAGAGTGCCGAAGGCGCTCAGCATCAATCCGCTCATCAAGGGCTGCAGTAACTCACCGTGCCTGCCTGTAACCAGTATCGGCATTCGGCTGTGCAGCAGGATCAGAATACCAGTGAGTGCGGGGCCGAGGAGGGGCACCAGTGCATTCATCCGCTGATCGCCATGGAAGGCTGAAAGCCGAGGCGATTAGTCCCCGATAGGCGTAGGCGCGGTTGTATGGCCGTAATTGTGACCGTTAGGG
>JAHXHT010000176.1 GCA_025656435.1 Candidatus Thiodiazotropha sp. (ex Gloverina cf. vestifex)
AAAGTTGTTTGCTTCATGGGGTCTATATAATGATTGGCCTAGAATGTGCACCATTATCCCTCAATCGATGGATTCGTTCAGAGCTTCCCTAGGAGATAGTCGGAAAAAACCCCGATTCAGTCTTTATAACTGTCATGACAAGCCTTACAGGCCTTACCCGTTTTTCCCAGGGCATCACTCATGGCAGCCTTGTCACCACCTGATGCTATCTCACTCAGTGTCTGGCTGGCGCGACGCAGATCCTCCAGCTTCTGTTTGAAATCATCGAAATCGAGCCAGATATCCGCTCTGGCATCCGTCTCGCCTTCATCTGAGTCCTCAGGAAACCCTGGTAGTACATCAAGCGTGGCCGCTTTTGCCAGATCACCGGCATGAACTGCGAAGGCCTCAGCATCATAGGGTTGCTTGCCTTTCATCATGTTACCCATCGATTTCATGTTCCAGCCCAGCACATTCATCACACCCTGACGATATTCCAGTGCTCGCTCCAACTCTCCAGCTTGCGCTATCTGTCCGGCAGATCCCCAGATAAATACCAGCATGAATACAAAAACTGACTGTCCAACGTGCTTTCTATCTAACTGCATCTTCTTCTCCCTTCAGAGTTGTCTGTTGATAAAACGGGAACAAAATTATGTTTCGGCATTAAGCCGCGTCTTTAATTGAGCTACAATAGCCCGCCTGTTCAGCCCTGACCTGAAAATTTCAGGCATCTCACCTCAGCACCCACAAATGAATACAGAGTCATCACCCCGCATACGCGAGATCCCTTACAACTACACTTCATTTTCTGACCGGGAGATTGTGATCCGGTTCCTCGGGAAGCCCATGTGGGAACTGATCGAGCAGTTGCGTGGCAGCCGGCGCACTGGCCGATCGGCACGTATGCTGTTTGAGGTGTTGGGCGATATGTGGGTCATTACCCGTAATCCCTACCTACAGGATGACCTGCTCGATAACGAGGAGCGCCGACACGCTCTGATCGATGCCCTGAAGCACCGTCTCGACCAGTTTGAGTTACGCGCCAACGGTAACCAATCGGCACTCAAGTTGCTGTCTGCTGCACGGGATGCAGTAGAATCATTCGGCCGCCGCTTCGAAGATCAGCTGGAATTGAGGCGCCACACCCGTCGAAACCTGATCGGCTTGACTCGTAGCGACAATGTGGACTTCAGCGGTATCGCCCGAGTCTCCCATGCCACGGATGCCACCGACTGGCGGGTCGAGATCCCTTTCGTGGTCATCACACCCGACACGGAAGCCGAGATTGCACCTATCGTCAGGGCCTGCATTGAGACCGGCCTGACACTGATTCCCCGCGGTGGCGGTACCGGCTACACCGGCAGTGCTGTACCACTCGATCCGCACAGTGCCGTCATCAATACGGAAAAACTGGATCTGGTTGGTGCGGTGGAAGAGATCGAATTACCGGGGGTCGAAGGCAAAGTGCCTACTGTCCATACCGGCGCAGGCGTGGTGACCCGGCGAGTTTCCGAGCGTGCCGAGGCAGCCGATCTCGCATTCGCCGTCGACCCGACCTCCCAGGATGCCTCCACCATCGGTGGCAACATCGCCATGAATGCCGGTGGTAAAAAGGCCGTCCTCTGGGGCACGACCCTCGACAATCTGGCCAGCTGGCGCATGGTCACGCCTCAAGGAGAATGGCTCGAGGTGGAGCGGCTTAACCACAACCTGAGAAAGATTCACGATCAGGCGGAAGTGCAGTTTCGCATCACACGCTATGGATCAGACGGCAAGTCCGCCTTCGGCGAACCGCAGACCCTGAGCATGCCAGGCAGTGCCTTCCGTAAGGTCGGCCTGGGTAAGGATGTCACCGATAAATTTCTCTCCGGTCTGCCTGGTGTGCAGAAAGAGGGATGTGACGGCATGATTACCTCTGCCCGCTTCATTCTGCATCGCATGCCTTCGCAGGTACGGACACTTTGTCTGGAGTTTTTCGGTAGTGATATCGGCAAGGCGGTACCGGCCATTGTCGAACTCAAGGATTACCTCGACCAACACGACGAGGTGCTGCTGGTAGGGCTGGAGCATTTGGACGAGCGTTACCTGAAGGCTGTCAAATATTCGACCAAGGCCCCTCGCCATGAGCGGCCGAAGATGGTGCTGTTGGCGGATATCGCCAGCGACAACACCGAACTGCTCGAAACAGCCGCCGCCGAAGTCGTACGGATGACCCAGGCAAGGGAAGGGGAGGCCTTCATCGCCAGCAGCCCGGAGGCACGGCGAAACTTCTGGCTCGACCGTTCCCGTACCGCTGCTATTTCAGCCCACACCAACGCCTTCAAAATCAACGAGGATGTGGTGATCCCGCTGGACAAGCTGGCGGAATACAGCCGTGGGATCGAACGGATCAACATCGAGGAGTCGATCAGCAACAAGATTCTCATCGCTGATGAAGTTCTGGCCTACCTGGTAGGTGACCACTCACTTCGCAAGCCGGATGATGACTTTGAAGCCAGTGACGAAAACCGCTCTATTCTGGAAGCGAAGCTGGCACTGGCACAGGATGCCGTCTCTCAGGCCCGCCAACGCTGGCAGAGCCTCCTCGACAAACTGGAATCTCCCGCCGCAGATCACACATCCCTGCTGAGTGAGGAGGAACAGTCCAGAATTCAGCCTGATGACCGTTTGCTCGACCTGCTGCTGCGCCGAGACCTGATTGTCTCTTATCGCACCGAGGTCGCCTCGCGGTTGGATGAGATCTTTCTCGGTCAGGAGATGCGTACCCTGCGTCTTGCCATGCGAGAGATTCATGCCCGGCTAAGGGACTCACGCCTCTTCGTGGCCCTGCATATGCATGCAGGTGACGGCAATGTGCATACCAACATCCCGGTTCACTCTGACAACTACGCCATGCTGCAACAGGCGGACCACATCGTCGATCGCATCATGGCCCTGGCTCTTGATCTGGACGGCGCCATCTCAGGCGAACATGGCATCGGCTTGACCAAACTGCAATATATGGAAGCGGACAAACTCGCCGCTTTTGCCGGCTACAAACAGGAAATCGATCCTGATGGTTCCTTCAACCGGGGCAAACTGATAGCCGGCGCCGATCTTGAGATGGCTTACACGCCTTCACTGCGCCTGCTGGAACTCGAGGCGATCATCCTTGAAGAGAGTGAGCTTGGCACCCTCAACGATGAGATCAAGCACTGCCTGCGCTGCGGTAAATGCAAACCGGTCTGCATGACCCATGTGCCCCGTGCCAACCTGCTCTATTCGCCACGCAACAAGATCCTCGCCACCGGCTTGATCCTCGAGGCCTTCCTCTATGAGGAGCAGGCCCGACGCGGCATCTCTCTGGCCCACTTTGCCGAGATGAATGATGTGGCTGACCACTGCACCATCTGCCATAAGTGCGAAAATCCCTGCCCGGTTAATATCGATTTCGGTGAAGTGACCACGCTGATGCGTAAGATCCTGGTGGATCGCGGCAAGAAGCGGCGTAATCTGGGTACGACCGCGGCCATGAGTTTTCTCAACATCACCAACCCCACCGCTATCCGCTGGATGCGCAAAGGCATGGCAGAGTGGGGCTTCAAGGGTCTCAATCTCGGTTATACCCTGGCTGGCAAGGCGGGCCTGGTAAAACCCAAAGCACAACCGCCAAAAGCGACTACCGGCACACCCAAACCCCAGACAATGTTGGTAGAAATGCTACAGAAGCCGATTCGTGTGGCGCCGCCCTCAAAGACCCTGCGCGATGCCCTCAATCTGCAAGACACCAAATCAGTGCCTATCCTGCGCAACCCACGCAAGGTCAGCGAGGAGAGCGATGCAGTCTTCTATTTCCCCGGCTGTGGCTCCGAGCGCCTCTATAGCGAGATCGGTATGGCCACTCTGGCCATGCTCGGTGAACTGGGTGCCGAAACTGTCCTGCCACCCGGTTATCTCTGCTGTGGCTACCCCCAGAACGCCGCAGGCCTGCATGCCCGCGGACGGCAGATCACCACAGAAAACAGGGTACTGTTCCATCGCATCGCCAATACCCTCAACTACATGGACATCAAGACCGTACTTGTCTCCTGCGGTACCTGTATGGATCAGCTGCTGCAGTATGAATTCGATAAGATCTTCCCCGGCTGCCGATTACTCGATATTCACGAATATATGATGGAGAAGGGGGTCGCACTGGACGGCAATCAAAGTACCGAATATCTCTATCACGATCCCTGCCATACGCCGATCAAGCATTACAGCCCTTTGCGGGTCGCCAGTAGCCTGACCGGCAAACAAGTGTTGCTGAGTGATCGCTGTTGTGGCGAGGCCGGCACCCTCGGTACCAGCCGACCCGATATTGCCAACCAGCTGCGCTACCGCAAATCGGAAGAACTGAACAAGGGTATTGATGATCTGGCACAAAACAGTGCCTCTGGCAGGCCGGATATCAAGCTACTCACAACATGCCCTGCTTGCCAGCAAGGTCTGAGCCGCTATACCGATGAGACCGGTTTGATGCCGGAGTACATCGTAGTGGAGACGATTCGCCGCTTACAGGGTGAGCAGTGGCAGCAACGTTTTATCGATCAGATGGTGCAGGACGGTATCGAATTGGTGTTGGTCTGATTCGTTTCCCCCAGATTGCGAAACTTCGCTTGCATGGTGACTATCTGGATCTAGTGGTGGGGTAACGCTGTACACCATGCCATGATCTTTTCCCCAGCCACACCACCTGCCTCGCTGTCACATAGCTGGGTAAAGGCTATCTGCCCATCAATAAACGCATATCAGGATTCTGTGCGTCCTGTAGCCCCCTCCACAAACACCAACCAATATTCAGCATGTGTGAATACATACTGAATCCCGGTCTATGCTAAGGAAGCTCTGAACGAATCCATCGATTGAGGGATAATGGTGCGCATTCTAGGCCAATCATTATATAGACCCCATGAAGCAAACAACTTTCGCCTCACTGAGCTACAGCGCCAAGAAGAAGCAGACACGACGTGA
>JAHXHT010000177.1 GCA_025656435.1 Candidatus Thiodiazotropha sp. (ex Gloverina cf. vestifex)
GGACTTCTTCATTGTAGATTCTCATTTTCGTAATAATAAATGGAAAATTCTACTTTTGAACCCCGTTATTTTTTGGGGGGATTACCATTCCGGGTGACCATTGGCGCGGGCAATTTCCTTATAGGCATGAAAAGTCTAAACTCTATCCGTGCATAACCTGACAACATTCTGCTTAGTATTATTACTGGCATTACCCTGCGGCTGCACCTATAGCAACGGGAGTAAAGACGGCATCACCACACTCGAGGTGTGGGCCCATGCCGGTCAGGAGAGTGAACGCAATACTCTAAAATCACAAATCAATCGCTACAACACCGAGCATCCGGATAGCAGAGTCCACCTGACACTGATCCCGGAAGGCAGCTATAACGCTCAGGTACAGGCCGCAGCAGTGGCTGGTGACTTACCAGATCTGCTGGAGTTCGATGGTCCCTTCCTCTATGCCTACGTCTGGCAGGGACGACTGCAACCGCTAGACGATCTGTTGCCTGAGGCCCTAATCAGCGATCTGTTACCTTCTATCCTGCAACAGGGAAGCTATCAGGACCGCCTCTGGTCGATTGGCACATTCGATTCCGGTCTTGGTCTCTATGCAAACAGATCCAGACTTGTCCATACTGGCATTCGCATTCCCACATTGGATAACCCTTGGGCAGTTGATGAGTTCAACACCATACTGGAACGTCTGGTAAGAGACGATCCCGATGGACAGGTACTCGACCTCAAACTCAACTATGCCGGGGAGTGGTACACCTACGCCTTCTCTCCACTTATCCAATCGGCCGGTGGAGATCTCGTCAATCGCCAAAAAAAAGTGGCCGCCGAAGGCATGCTAAACAAATCGGAGACAGCCGCTGCACTTCACACACTGCAGCACTGGATAAAGGCCGGTTGGGTCGATCCCAATATTGACGATGCAGCGTTTACCACCGGAAGAGTGGCGCTGGCCATGGGAGGACACTGGAACTACCCCCGCTATCGGGAGTCGCTGGGCAAAGATCTCCTGCTATTGCCACTGCCTGACTTCGGGCAAGGCCTCAAGACCGGGCAGGGATCCTGGAGTTGGGCGATCGCATCGAACTGTGATAAACCCGAAGAGGCGGCCCGCTTTCTGGCCTTTCTGCTACGGTCGGAAGAGGTGCTGGCCATGACTGATGCCAATGGTGCAGTACCGGCCACACAAACCGCCATCGACCGCTCACCCCGCTATCAGGCAGGAGGTCCGCTGCGACTGTTTGTGGATCAGCTCAAAGGCGGCTATGCGGTACCGCGTCCGCGCACTCCCGCCTATCCGGTGATCACAGCGGAGTTTCAGCAAGCCTTCGAACGTATTCGCAGTGGCAGCGATGTACAAGCAGTACTGGATGAGGCCGCAGGGGTAATCGATCTAGAGATCGAAGATAATCGGGGCTACCCCTGGCTCTTCACTACAGAGGAGAGGCAATGAGACCCGCTTCCCGCCTCAACGACCAGACTCCCGCCGCCCTGCTGCTGGTTGGCCCTGCCCTGGTCGGGTTGCTGCTGTTCGTTCTGCTGCCATTCCTGTTTGCATTGCTGACGGCCTTCACCAATCTCCGCCTGGGCTCGCCGCTCCCTCTAGAGTTTGTCGAGCTGAAACAGTTTACGCGTATCTTCAACGATCCCGCCTTCCGGCAAGCCTTGGCGAACAACCTACTGTTTGCCCTGGTTGTGGTGCCGTTACAGACAGCTCTCGCCCTGGGACTGGCGCTGCTGCTCAATCAGGGACTCAGGGGCACAGCAATTTACCGTACCCTCTTCTTCATGCCAGTGGTTTTTCCCATGTCCCTGGTGGCAGTGGTGTGGATCCTGATCTACGCACCAGGCCCGAGCGGGATGATGAATAACCTGCTCGATCTGCTCAGCTTCGGTCAGTGGCAACCCCGTGACTTCCTGCGGGATCCTCTCCTGGCACTACCGGCCATCATGCTGCTCTCCATCTGGCAGGGTGCCGGTTTCCAAATGGTAATCCTGCTCGCCGGACTCCAAGCGATCCCACATGAGCTAGACGAGGCAGCCGCACTTGACGGTGCAGGGCGCTGGCAACGATTTCTTCATGTCACGCTACCGCAACTCAAGAACCCGCTGATCTTCGTCATGCTGATCACCACAATCCTCGCCTTTCGTCTGTTCGATCAGGCGCAGATCATGACCCGCGGGGGGCCGGACAACGCCACCACCACGGTCATGTACGAAATGGTCGAGACCGCCTTCACCCGCCAGCAGGTGGCCCGCGCCAGCGCCATGACGGTCGTCTTCTTTCTGCTGGTGCTGGGGGTCACCTGGCTTCAGCGGCGGCTGGTGCGGCAGACACGGGAGGTCGAATGAGACCGCAACGGAGCCGGCCTGGCATGATCTTGAGCTACGCCCTGCTCAGCGTGCTGGCGCTACTGTTTCTCGCCCCGGTAATGATGATGCTGGCAGGCAGTCTGAAACCTGATGAAAGAGTATTGACGGAAGCCGGCACGCTCGCCGGATTCATCCCCGACCAAGCCTCACTGCAGAACTACACCGATGTCTTCACCCGCACCGACTTCCTCGGTTTCCTGATCAACTCTCTCTTCATCACCGGCACTATTGTCATCTGCGGATTACTGGTCAATGCCCTGGCCGCTTACGCCTTTGCCCGCCTGCACTGGCGCGGGAGGGACCTACTCTTCAACCTGGTGCTGGCGCTGATGATCCTGCCGCTGGAGTCTATCGCTATTCCCCTATTCTACGGCGTCTCCCTGCTCGGTCTACGCGATACCTATCTGGCGCAGATCCTGCCGTTCATCGCCAACGCCTTCTCGATCTATCTCTTCTACTCCTTCTTCATCGGCTTACCGCGGGAACTGGAAGAGGCGGCACGGCTCGACGACGCATCGACCCTGCGCATCTTCTTCTCCATCATCCTGCCTAACTCGAAACCGGTTTTTGCCAGCGTAGCAATCCTCAGCTTTCTCATGTGGTGGGGGGCCTATCTCTGGCCACTGATGGTGACCATCGGCCCGGAGGTTCGCCCACTGCCGGTGGCTATCGCCGCCTTCTACACCCTGCCGCCACCGCAGTGGGGCGATATCCTCGCCTTCGGCGTGATGATGGTGACACCGGTGTTGCTGGTGTTTCTGCTTTTTCAACGCTGGTTCGTGCGCGGGGTGGCAGCCTCCGGGATCAAGGGATAGACCATGGCATCGATCAGGCTCGACAAGGTGAGTAAGCAGTATGATTACCATGATGCGGTCATCGAAGAGATGGATCTGCAGATTCGGGACGGTGAGCTTCTGGTATTGGTGGGACCTTCCGGCTGTGGAAAGTCGACATTGCTGCGCATGGTAGCGGGATTGGAGGAGATCTCGGCTGGAGAGATCCTGATCGACGACCAGGTCGTCAACCAGCTGCCGCCGCAGAAACGTAACCTAGCCATGGTTTTTCAGAACTATGCCCTCTATCCGCATATGACGGTAAGGGAGAATCTGGCCTTCCCACTTAAGATGCAACGACTCTTGCGGGATGAGGTGAATCGGCGGGTAGCACAGACGGCAGAATTGCTCAGCCTCGGCAATCTACTCGATCGCCGGCCGAAGCAGCTCCCCGGCGGCCAACGTCAGCGGGTTGCCATGGGCCGGGCTATGGTGCGTGACGCCGACGCCTTTCTGATGGACGAACCCCTCTCCAATTTAGACGCCAAACTGCGGGTCGAGATCCGCAGCGAAATAGCCGCATTACAGAAACGCCTGGGTATCACCACCCTATACGTCACCCATGACCAGGTGGAAGCCATGACCCTGGGACACCGGGTGGCGGTAATGCGCACCGGGAAAATACAGCAGGTTGCAACCCCAAGCCGGCTTTACGAACATCCCGTTAATGTCTTCGTCGCAGGTTTCATCGGCAACCCCGGAATGAACGTGCTGCGAGTGATGCTGGAAACTGTAGACAAGGCTCTCGTCTTCAGATTAGGCGGGCACTGTTTCACATTGACCCAGTCTGTCGTGGAGAACTACCCCGACCTGCAAAACAGATCCGGTCAGATGCTCCTATTGGGCATCCGTCCGGCAGCCATCACTCTGGTGGAGCCTGGCGGCAGTGGTTCACTAGAGACAATTGTGAGCAGCGCCGAACCCCTCGGTCATGAAACCATTCTCCATGTCGATGCCGACATTGATGTCGTGGCAACCGATACAGAGGATCCAGGCAACACCTTGCTGAAACGACCCACCCTGACGGCAATCATACCGGAGCATCGCCATTTCAAACCCAGAGAAACGGTTCACCTGCAAATCGATTGCGACAAACTTCACTGCTTCGATCTGCAGGGTGCGGCCCTGGCACACCATTATTAACCCGGCAACCAAATAGTTTACTTTCAAGCTACTTCTGAACCCAACCACCTTGGCTGTTCTGATACCACCACCCCTTGCCCGCATTACTGATCCAGGTCTTACCAAAGGTTGAGCGGACATCCTTTTCCCATTCGGGATGGCCGTTGGCCCGGGCAATCTCTCTGTACAACTGATTGCGGTCCTTATTCTCCGCTTTCAGTAGATTCTTCAGCTGCCCCCTCTGTTTGAGAGGGACTGCCGAGAGGTCACGAATACCGACCAGAGCATCCTGGGTAAAACCAATGGCGCCACGTTGATAGAAGCCCTTAAGCTGTGAATGACGCTGTTTCATGGAAGCCTGGAGTTTTCGTATTGCCGGCGTATTCACGTCGAAGTTGGGCACAGCCGCTTCAGCCGGCGGTATCAGCAGATCCAACAGATTCCACGCATAGACTTGGCTATTCGATCTGAAATCCATCGATTGGTCATCGCTACCGGCTTCAGGCTGCTGGGCGTCATCACCCAGAATGTCATCGACGATCTTCCAAGCGTGTCGCTACCTCGTGAAAGATTTTGGGACATCCGAGTCCCCAAAATCGACTCGCCAACGCGACAGCCGTTATGCCCCGACCG
>JAHXHT010000178.1 GCA_025656435.1 Candidatus Thiodiazotropha sp. (ex Gloverina cf. vestifex)
GACTCGGATGTCCCAAAATCTTTCACGAGGTAGCGACACGCTTGTCTGAAGCTTAGCACCTGTTAATAGATGCTTAACTTCCTAAGACCCTTATTATTTACTAAAGACGGCCCATCTCGGCAGTCCGGTTCGAGAGACGCTGGTCGTTCCGGTAATATGGGTGCAGCGTCAGGATCTGTAGGAAACTTTGGTTACGCAGCCACAGGGGAACAAGTGATGACTCATCGGTTTGTTGAACGAAGAGGACAAACTGTAGAACGCAGCAGAGCAGTCACTTGCGATGGCTGAGTAGAGTGCGAAAGGATTGACTGAAGTTGCCAAAAAAAACACCCGCACGAGGCGGGTGTAGAAGCGAGGATCGAAAGGGTTGAATCAGCTGCTGCGTTTACGCATGCGGCTGGCGCCGAGTCCTGCCAGGCTCAGGCCCATCAGAGCGAGAGCAGATGGCTCAGGTACGGAGTAGGTGTAATCCACATACACATTACCGTTCCAGGCGTTATTGGAGTTTCTCTGCCAGCAGCTATCACGGAAGCCGCAGTTCAAGAGATCGGCTGTGAGTGTGCGGACGACTTTGAAATCGAGCATATCGGTGCCGATGAAATCGCTGAGAGAGAAAGCAGTCAGATTGAAACTGCCATCAAAATTTCCAGCTGCAGTATCGGTGTCTCTGCAGTTGGGTGCATCTCGGCAGTTTGATCTCACTACCTCGTTGTTTTTTGCGATCTCTCTGAAAGGATCTATCAGACGGATCTGCTGATTACTGACCGACTTGCCTCTACCGGTAGCGGTTTTGTTTCCGTTTCTTGGGTCATATGAGTTGACAGTTGATGTCAAGGGCCAGTCAGATTCGAACCAGATCGAGACATCCAGTAAGGTACCCAAACTGTTATCGAAACGGTCGACAAAGAGAGTTTTTCTGTTAATTCTTTTTGCCAGATAGTTTTTGCCATCCGCATCCTTCCCCGCGTTTTTATCATACAGCGTGTCATACGAGGAAAAATTAAATGATGTTGAATGACTGTCAGTCATGATGGTGGCGTGCGCTGCCGAGCCGATAAAAAAGGAGGCTGCGAGTCCCGCGCTGATTACAAGCTTCTTTATATTCACTGTTTTCATCTCCGAATGGGGTATCCATGTGTTCGTTGGGAGAAGAACTAGCAGGACCTATGCCAATTTTATTTTATCTATAAAAAACAGTGAATTACTAAGTATCGTTTTATTCTCTGTAGGGGTATGTAAAATTACCCGAATTACTTAAATTTTCAAATAATTCCATATAAAACAATAATATACATTAACACTGAAAATGCCATGTGAATTGCATTCGTGCCGCCTGCATGGATACCCTACCCAACGCTGTAAAAAAAGTTCAAAAGTAGGGTTTGTCTCAACTTAAAAGTCAGAATATGTACGCATATCACCTCACACATTCACAGGTTACTGGCGCACTTTCCGGAAGCTTTGGATAAAGAGGGAAGGGTGACAAATGCTTTTCCAGGAGAGGGAGGCCAATGGTCCTTTTATGAAGAGTATCTTGAATCAAAATGCTAGCATTCTCCCTGCTATCATCTTCATCTCAGATAACGATACTGGTCCACTGAAGTCATTATGAAATTGCTTGCCATTGAAACCGCGACTGAGGCGTGCTCCGCCGCGCTGTTAATCGACGATGAGACTCACCTTCGATATGAGGTTAAACCACGGGGACACAGTGAGTTGCTGTTGTCGATGATGGATGACCTGTTGGCTGAAGCGGAACTGACTCCATCACAACTGGATGCCATGGCATTCGGTCGTGGCCCCGGTTCTTTTACCGGTGTTCGCATCGCCACTGGGGTGGTTCAAGGGGCAGCCTTTGCCGCCGATCTGCCAGTAGTACCGGTTTCAACCCTGGCGGCGCTAGCACAACGCGCGTTTCGTGAAAAAGGTGAACGACATCTATTACCTTCTTATGATGCTCGTATGGGTGAACTCTACTGGGCTGCCTACAAAGTGGGGGAGGACGAGCTGGCGCGACTCGTGATTGAAGAGGAAGTCGCAACTGCCGAACGGGTCAGTCTTCCCATCGACGGGGAGTGGTATGGCGTCGGCTCGGGCTGGACAGCAGGGGCAGCGATTCTGGAAAAAAGGCTACAAGGGGTGTTGTTGGGTTATCAGGCGCAGATGTTATGCAGTGCAAGGGAGATAGCGTTGCTGGCGGCTGCAGATTTTGATCGGGGTTTGGCTGTGTCAGCGGAGAATGCTTTGCCGGTGTATCTAAGAAATCAAGTGGCGCACAAGGCTACTTGATCGTTTGTAAAACGGGTATCAGGCTTTTGTTTGTAGTCCTGAGATTTGTTGCACCTCATTAGATATGTGGTTTTCCGCGAGATACGTCAGCAATTCGGTTTCCGGCAATGGACGACTCATAAGAAATCCTTGCGCCATCTTGATGCCGGCGTTCAAAAGGTAAAGTCTTTGTGCTTCAGTTTCTATTCCTTCGGCAATCAAGCCGAGCTTTAAATTGTTAGTCAGGGTGACAAGCGATGAAACAATTGCGACGTCATTTTGGTTGTCAGGTAGATCCTTGACAAACAGCCGGTCGATTTTGATGCTATCGGCAGGTAGCTCTTTGAGGTATTTCAGCGAGGCATAGCCGGTTCCGAAATCATCTACAGCAACTCTGACTCCCAGCTCGCGTATCTCCTTGAGTTTATCCAGGCTACCTTGAAAGTCTTCAATAAAGGCCGTTTCAGTAATCTCTAACTCCAGATGATGCGGCTCCATGCCGGTGATTTCAAGCGTCTGCTTAACAGTTTGCACGAAATTTGGATTCTGCAATTGGACACTCGATACATTGGAAGAGATATAGTCCAGCAGTATTCCATCATTCGGCCAACGGAGAAAATCTTTACAGGCTTGTTTCAGTACCCAATTGCCGATCGGCTCTATCAGACCGGTCCGCTCAGCGATATGTATGAATTTGTTGGGTGCGATAAGTCCGTAGTGTGGTCTTCTCCATCGAATCAGTGCCTCCACGCCGATGGCGCGGCCGCTTGGGAGATGGATGCTAGGCTGATAGTAAAGTTCAAACTCTTTCTGTGTCAGGGCGTCTATCAGGTTCTGTTCGGTCTCCATTTCCTCTATCAGGCTGTACTGCAGTGTTTGTGTGTAAAACGCGTAGCTACCGGGCTTCTGATGTTTTGCGTGATACATGGCGGCATCAGCGTTTTTCAGCAGATCGAGAAAGGTTTCTCCATCTTTGGGGTACATGGCGATACCCTTACTCGCACTAATCCTGATTTTACGTTTCCCAAGACTGAACGGATCGTGAAAGACTCGATCCAACCTTTCTATAATCTCTGGCAGTTTATTTTTAAGATCGTGACCTTTCGAAGCGAATAGGAAAACAAATTCATCGCCGGCAAACCGGCTGAGAATGTCCCGTCGGCTGGTAAATTGTTTGAGTCGCTCGGCCAGGGCTACCAGCAGTTCGTCGCCTGAGACATGTCCCATTGAATCGTTGATGAGCTTAAACCAATCGATATCCATGATCATAATGAGCCAGCTCAAGATGGTCCTGTTCGGCACGCCGTAGTGCTTTTTCTGTCTCTCGCTTGATTTGTATGCGATTCGGTAGATGTGTTAACGGATCATGATAGGCTTGGTATTCAAGCCGTTGTTTCGGCCTAATGTTAGAGATGGCGGAGGTCAGGATGTCCCAGGATTGGGTAAGGATAAAAAGATTATCGATGCCTGGCGTGTGTGTTTCCATCTGCTCCAGAACCAGACAAGCAATGACGCCTTGCTTGATAACCGCTGGCATGATTGTGATTTCCGTATCAGCTGAGAAGTCGATTGGATCAAGTATTGGCAAATGATTCATTGCCGCTTTGGTGGTCCCCTTCCAGGGAGTAGTTGGTAGCTTCAGTTGATGCGCCGTATAAGACTTACTGCGTTCTGAGGTTTCTCCCCCCTTCCTGATAAGACATTCAAGATGCACAAAGTCACCTGACGGTTCTACATAGACGACAGTCAGCTTGTCTGAATTGACAAAATGAGGCAGCGTATCCAATGCGACATGCAATGCTTTGTGGATGATGCCTGCGTGTTGCAGGCTGTAGCTGAAATCGATCAGGTTTGCCTGTTGATTGAAACTGTTTCCCAGCCTGGTTGCCATGTCATTGAATGCGTGGCCAGGCTCTGTGAATTCATCTTTACCTTCAAGTTTGACGCGGGTATTGAAAGCACCTCTTGAAAGCTGTCGAGTCCCGGTGAGCAGGCGTTCTAACGGGACCATGTTACGTCTGATGGTAAAGATGCTCAGCAATATCACCAGTCCAAGTGTGATCACGCCAACCTGGAGAAATATCTTTTGAAACTGATTGACAGAGGTCAGCACGATCTGGCTAGGGAGGGCAACAGCAACACTCCATTTTTCTACTTGATAATGTGGCGATAGGAAGAGAGACCAGAATGCCGTGAAGGTTTTCTCACCCTTTGGGTCTTGCCACTCGAAATGATGACTACTTTGACTATGAGTGAGTGTTATGACATCTGCCAACCAGGCTATGTCATAGGGTTTATTGCAATAAAAGGGGACACCTTTTTCAGTAACCACGCAGATCTGTTCACGTCTCAGGTCGAGTTGATCAGTGTCTAGCAGTGCTGGAATATGCAAGCGGCCTACCAGCAGATCCCCCGTGGGATTTCCGGGATCTATCGGAACGATGAGGTAGAGTGAGCTTTTACCTTCCCTCTTTCCTGTCGAGGAGAGTAAAAGCATGGCCTTACCAGGGATACGTTGTTTATGGATCTCACCAATCAACGCCTCGCCATCGATCAGGCTGTCGCCGATAAAATGTGTAATCCGGCCTTGTTGGTCTAGGGAAGCTCTGAACGAATCGTTTGTCAGCGAACGTTTCCTCTCGCTTGCTTCAAAACTGCCATGAGCGAAGAAAAACAGTGCATTT
>JAHXHT010000179.1 GCA_025656435.1 Candidatus Thiodiazotropha sp. (ex Gloverina cf. vestifex)
ACAGTCACAATTACGGCCATACAACCGCGCCTACGCCTATCGGGGACTAATCGCCTCGGCTTTCAGCCTTCCATGGCGATCAGCGAAGGTAAAAACCATAAAGGAAACCGCACACGGGAGGAGATACAGACTGTCTTCGACCAGAACAAGGGAGCTGTCTACGCACTCTATAATCGTGCACTTCGGAGCGATCCAGCACTGCGTGGCAAAGTCGTACTTGAGTTGACCATATCTCCCGCTGGCAAGGTAACCAAGTGCCGCATTCTCTCCTCGGAACTGAACGACAGTAAACTGGAGCGAAAGCTGGTGAGCCGAATCAAGCTCTTCAAATTCTCGGCAAAAGATGTGGAGACTGCTATCATTTCCTATCCCATCGATTTCCTGCCATCCTGACCGGATGAAGTGGCGCACTGTCCTTCTATGCACCCTCTTGGTGGCACTGCTGCTACCACTCTCATCACAGGGTGCCTGGTTTGGGCAACAGGCTGCCATTATGGGCACCCGGATAGGCGTTGAGGTCTGGCATGAAGATGAGCAAACCGCAAACCGGGCCATCGAGTCGGTACTCGAGGAATTCCACCGGCTGGATCAGGCGTTGAGCCCCTACATCGAGACCAGTGAACTCTATCTTGTCAACGATAGGGCATCCTATCAGCCAGTGCCGATCTCCAAGGAGTTTTATGGCCTGCTGGAGACCTCCCAGACCTATTCGCAGTTAACGGACGGCGCCTTCGATATCACTTTTGCCTCAGCCGGTCATCAATACGACTACCGGAAAGAGATAAAACCCACTGATGAGGCCTTGGACCAGACACGTCCCCTGATCAACTACCGCCATCTCACACTCGACCCGGACTCCCAATCCGTGCATTTTAAACAGACCGGTGTACGTATTGACCTGGGAGGTATCGCCAAGGGTTATGCCGTCGACCGGGGTATTCAACTACCCGAGCAGCTCAGAATAGAGAATGCCTTAATCAGCACAGGTGGCGACAGCCGTATGCTGGGAGATCACCGGGGACGTCCCTGGCATATTGGCGTGCAGGCACCCCGCGATGAAAAAGCTCTGGCAGCCGTACTGCCTTTGTCGGGTACAGCCATCTCAACATCCGGTGATTATGAACGCTATTTTGAAGCCGATGGTGTGCGTTACCACCATATCCTCAGTCCCAAGACAGGCCGCTCTGCCGGAGAATTGCGTAGCGTCACTATCATTGGGCCCAATGCAACGCGAACCGATGCCCTCTCCACCAGCGTGTTCGTGCTTGGATTGAAGAAAGGAATGGCATTCATCAATCACTTGAAGGATGTAGAGGCAGTGATTATCGATAGTCACGGACAGATGCACACATCCCAGGGGCTCGATCATCTCCAGCAATCTGATACGGCTACAGCCCGGCCGACTCAATAAGCCAGACAGGTTCGATTCCTATTGTCTGGCAGCAAAAACTCACCCCAAGCTATCTATTTCCACCTGATCGCATGGTATAGAACTCCTCAGTGAAGGTCTGCAGACTATCCGTTTCAATGGCTTTACGAATATCCCGCATCAGTTTCTGGTAGTAGTGGAGATTGTGGATAGTATTCAACCTCGCACCAAGTATTTCGTTACATTTATCCAGATGCCGCAGATAAGCCCGGCTGTAGTTTTGACACGTATAACAGTTGCATAGGGGATCGAGTGGCCCCTCATCGTACTGATGCGCCGCATGGCGGATACGCACGACGCCCGTATGCGTAAAGAGATGTCCGTTGCGAGCATTACGAGTGGGCATGACACAATCGAACATATCGATCCCTCGATGCACCGACTCGACAATATCCTCCGGTGTGCCCACCCCCATCAGATAGTGCGGTTTGTCAGCCGGCATGGTTTGGCAGAGATAATCGAGAACACGCCAGCGGTCTTCCGGTGGCTCACCGACGGATAGACCTCCCACGGCATAGCCGTCGAATCCGATTTTCTGCAATCCCTCCAGCGAGGCACCACGCAGCTTTTCGAACATGCCACCCTGAATAATGCCAAAGAGCGCTGCCGGATTGTCACCATGGGCCACACGGCTGCGCTCCGCCCAACGCAGTGAGAGTTCCATCGAGGCCTGTGCCTCACTCTCCGTTGCCGGATAAGGCGTGCACTCATCAAAGATCATGACGATATCCGAGCCTAATTCCCGCTGTACCTGCATCGACTCTTCCGGTCCCATGAAGACCTTGCTGCCATCGATGGGTGAACGGAATGTCACACCTTCCTCAGTAATTTTTCGCAAATCACCCAGACTGAAGACCTGGAAACCACCGGAATCGGTGAGAATCGGACGCTCCCAATGGGTAAATCCATGCAGATCACCATGCTGACGGATGACCTCTGTGCCAGGTCTAAGCATCAGGTGGAAGGTATTTCCCAAGATGATCTCAGCCCCCAGATCAACCAACTCTTCTGGCGTCATAGCCTTCACAGTACCGTAGGTGCCTACGGGCATGAATGCAGGTGTTTCAATCTTCCCTCGCGGAAAGCTCAACTGGCCCCGTCTGGCATGTCCATCTGTCTGATAAATATTGAATTTCATAGTATTTCTTCGCTTTAATCAGGCACTAAACAGCCATCTCTTTTACCTGCTCTCTTGCCTTAAAAGAGGCGAAGAACAAAGTGTGAACCAGTTATTAGGGTTTTCCCTAAAAAAACTTGACAGCAATCGTCTATATATTAGAAAATGTTGATGTGCTGATTCGTTCTGCGAATCGACACAATACTCCTCCATCCTCCTTTGGTGGAATTTTTAAGCGCGACACCCCTGTCGCGCTTTTTTTTGCTCACTATTTATCTTCAACACCCGGTGGGGCAGGCGTGAGAAACATGGCGTCTCCGTAACTGAAAAAGCGATAGTGTTGATCAACCGCATGCCGATAGGCCCGCATAATACGTTCGTATCCGGAGAAAGCGGCTACCAGCATCAACAATGTGGATTTAGGCAGATGAAAATTGGTGATCATCGCATCGACGCTGTTAAACCGATAACCTGGCTTTATGAAAAGTTGAGTCTCACCCTTGAATGGTGCAACATCGCCACTCTGTGATGCGGCCTCAAGACTGCGCACACTGGTGGTACCTACCGCCACCACACGTCCTCCCCTTGCACGTGTCTCCCGCACTTTATCGCAGACGCTTTGATCCACATCGACAAATTCACTGTGCATGTTGTGCTCATCGAGATCATCCGACCTGACCGGTTGAAAGGTACCCGCTCCCACATGCAGTGTGACGTAAGCCTGATCTATTCCCATCGAGAGTATTTGGTCCAACAAGTCTTGATCAAAATGGAGCCCCGCTGTAGGAGCCGCCACCGCACCGAGATGTTCTGCATAGACCGTCTGGTATCGATCCAGGTCTTGCCCCTCGTCATCCCGCTGGATGTAGGGTGGCAGTGGCATGTGTCCCTCAGCGGTCATCAGAGAATAAAAATCTCCCTGTAGGAGTCTGAGTAAGAAGAGCTCGCCTTCCCTCCCCTCGACAGATACCTGGTGTTCTCCAATCTGCAGACGACTTCCGGCTTTTGGGGTTTTACTGGCACGCAGGTGAGCCAATGTTCGATCGGAAGAGAGGACTCTCTCGATCAGCAGTTCGATCTTTCCTCCCGTCTCCTTGTGACCGAACAATCTGGCCTGCATGACACGGGTATTGTTGAAAACCAGTAAATCTCCAGGACGCAGAAGCGACGGCAGATCCCTGAATGTCATATCCTTCGGCGCCATCTCGCCAGGGAGTAAGCCAAGCAGTCTGCTCGCGCTTCTTTCCCCAACGGGAAACTGGGCGATCAACTCTTCCGGAAGATGGTATTCGAAATCAGATAGGCGCATAGGGCGCGGATATTATCACGGCAAACAAGACCATTGAATCTGACGCCGCACAATCCATAGTGTGATCTGTGATTCAAATCTGCATTCGCAGCCCCAGTTTCACTTGTAGATCAGCTTTTTCTAATACATATTATTAGAAGATAATGAGAAAAAATATCGCGTAGCCAGAAGATCCTCAATGATAACGGGGACTTGAAGTCCGTCACAGGCCTCGACACTACGCGAAGGAGTAGTTATATCAAACCAGCTTTCTCACCTGTTAACCACTCGGCTAACACTCCTGCTGATACTTCTACTTATCACTTTTCCCGCCTCGAGTGAGATCATCAACCTCAAAGTCGACACAGATCTTGAAGCGATCTGCAGAACTTCTGCCTGGACAAGAAGAAGGCAAAACAATACTGATACTGCACGGATTCCTGCAGACAAGAGATTTCTTTACCGTTCGAAGACTTGCCGATGCCCTGAATGATGAAGGTCATACCATCCTCCTGCCCAATCTGGCTCTGGGCATCAATCACAGACGACAAAGTCTGGCCTGTGAGGCGATTCATGCACACTCCCTCGAGCAGGATGTCAGAGAGATCGCTCAATGGGTCGAATGGCTACACAAGTATCAAGTCAAGCCTGTCACCATCATCGGCCATAGTGCCGGCAGCCTGCTGCTACTTGCCTACCTTACCGGCGCACCAGAAGCACCTATCGAAGACGCCCTACTCATCAGCCTTATCCCTTTTGCCCAAGGGCCTATTGCAAAAGAGAGTGAAGCTGACCGCCTGAACGCCACAAACCAGCTTGAGAAAAACAGCAGGGAAGTATCCAGCTACCCACTGGCTTTTTGCGACAAATTCATGACAACGGCGGGCAATTATCTCTCATATGTCAACTGGAATAGTGAAAAATCACTGGTCAGCCTGAAGAAATTATCCTTCAAGCCGATGGTAATATTAGGTGGTCAAGACAAACGTCTGGGCGATGACTGGTTACCGCGCCTGAAACAAGCGTGTCGCTACCTCGTGAAAGATTTTGGGACATCCGAGTCCCCAAAATCGACTCGCCAACGCGACAGCCGTTATGCCCCGACC
>JAHXHT010000180.1 GCA_025656435.1 Candidatus Thiodiazotropha sp. (ex Gloverina cf. vestifex)
GACTTCTTCATTGTAGATTCTCATTTTCGTAATAATAAATGGAAAATTCTACTTTTGAACCCCGTTATTTTTTGGGGGGATTACCGGGGTAGCGCTGTTGAATCTGCTTGAGTAATTCGCTGCCGGAACTGCCAGTGAGCTGGGTTTCGCAGACAACGACGTCTACCTCGATCTGGCTCATTATCTCCAGGGCCGACACGGCATTTTCGGCATAGTAGTTAATCCATTCATGCCGATGATTACGCAGACTTCGTTTAAGCGACTGTAGCTGATTGTTGTCACTGTCGATAAAGAGGATGACACTACTTTCTTGCTTTTGCATTTCTCTACTACGCCGGATATACAGCGTCACTCCCTGTGAATTGACCCGGAATGCCGGGTACCGTCTCCGTGATAGTGCAGACTGAGCACATAGTGGGAATCTTGGTTTCTGAATGTAACGATTTCTGCGCTATATTGCTATATCGGTATTACAGCAGAGAATCTTGAGCTATGCGTCACGGAATTTTTGGTGTTTTTTTGTTGAAAACATTTTTTTATGATTTTACGGAAGGTGTTAGTCTGCTTGATCGACAAGCAGTACCACCCCCTGTACGCCGGTGATTTTTATTCGGGTGCCTGCCGGGCAATCCTCCCCGTTGATTTTCCAGGTACTGTCATCCACGCGTATTTTGCCCTCTCCGTTGACGATGGGCTCTCGCAGCGTAAATATCCGGTCCACGTATTGTTCACCCCGGCGATTGAGGTAGGGCTGGTCGGTCTCGATCGGTCGGCGCTGCAAAAAGGCGCGAACAGCCACAATGGTCATTACGCTGAGTAGGGCAAACAGGAGTATCTGAACCTGCCAGCTGAGGTCCGGTATGACCAGCAACAGCAGTCCGACAACCCCTGCCGCCAAGCCCATCCAGAGTAGAAAGGCACCGGGAGAGAAGACCTCCAGAATCATCAGCATTACCGCAAGGATCAGCCAGTGCCAGTAATCGAGCTGTGACAGCCACTGCATCAGCTCTCTCCTTTGGCTTGTCCGCTGAGTGCCTGTTTGGCGATCTCACCGATGCCGGCGATGGAGCCGATCAGACTAGAGGCCTCCAGCGGCATCATGATGATTTTCTGATTCTCCGCTGAGGCGATCTGTTGCAGGGCCTCGGTGTACCTTTGTGCGACGAAGTAGTTGATGGCGTTGACATCCCCCTTGGAGATCGCCTCCGAAACCACAGTGGTTGCCCTGCCTTCCGCCTCCGCCAGGCGTTCACGGGCCTCGGCCTCACGGAACGCTGCCTCCTTTTCGCCTTCCGCCTCGAGGATGGCAGCCTGTTTTAAGCCTTCCGCTTTGAGAATGGCAGACTGTCGCTCACCCTCGGCCACCAGGATAGTGGCGCGTTTGTCTCGCTCAGCCTTCATTTGACGGGCCATGGAGTCGACCAGATCCCTGGGTGGCGAGATATCTTTGATCTCTATGCGGGTCACCTTCACGCCCCAGGGGGTGGTGGCATCATCCACGACGGTCAGTAGTTGCGTATTGATCTTGTCACGTTGCGAAAGCAATTCATCCAATACCATGGAGCCCATCACGGTACGGATATTGGTCATGGTGAGATTGAGGATCGCGCTGATCAGGTTGTTGACCTCGTAAGCTGCCTGTGAGGCATCCAGCACCTGGAAAAAGATCACCCCGTCCACCTTCACCATGGCGTTGTCCTTGGTGATGACCTCTTGTGAGGGAACATCGAGTACTTGTTCCATCATGTTCATCTTTTTTCCGATCTGATCGACGACCGGCACGATAAGGTTGAGACCTGGCCTAAGGGTTTTGGTATAGCGTCCAAAGCGCTCAACGGTGTACTCGTTTCCTTGTGGTATCCGTTTGGCCCCTAACACGACGATGACAACGGCAAAGGCCAGCACTGCAAGTACAAAGATATCCATACGATGATTCCCCTATCGGTCGGTTGTCATGCAAAGATGCTTGATCCCCGGATCGATTGCAATCATCAACATTGGTGGTCTCCGGGCTTCATGTCAGAATAGCTTGATGAAGCACACCACAAAACCACCCAAATCCTTACTGCGCAAGGTTGGTAGGGCGATCGCCGACTACGACATGATTCGTGATGGGGACCGCATCCTGCTGGGTGTCTCCGGCGGTAAGGATTCACTCTCGCTATTGCAGATTCTCAGCCATCTAAAAACCTATGCGCCCGTCCGTTTCGAACTGGGAGTGATCACTGTCGATCCTGAAGTGGAGGGTTTCGATCCTGCGCCCCTCAAGGACTATTACGAGCAGTTGGGTCTACCCTGGCACTATGTGGAACAGCCGATCATGGAAGAGGCGGCAAAAAATATGGAGGGTGACTCCTTTTGCTCTTACTGCGCCCGGATGAAGCGGGGCATCATGTATAGCACTTGCCGAAGGGAAGGCTACAATGTTCTAGCATTGGCCCAGCATCTGGATGATCTGGCGGAGAGTTTAATGATGTCCCTATTCCATGCAGGGCAACTACGCACGATGAAGGCGCACTATCTCAACGATGCCGGGGATATCCGTATTATCCGCCCGTTGGTCTACTGTCGTGAGACCCAGACCGGCGCCTTCGCCATAGAGGCGGGACTGCCGATTATTCCGGATAGCTGCCCCGCCTGCTTTACAGCACCTACGCAACGGGCCTATATGAAACAATTGCTGGCGGCCGAAGAGCAGAATAACCGCCACCTGCTTGCCAATATGCTGCATGCAATGAAACCTTTGATGGACGAAACGCCACCATGAAGATCAAGCATATATCGATTCCCACCAAGGTTGCGCGTCCAGGTATGTTGGTTGGCGAGGTGATGACTGAGTGCGTCGAAAAGGATGTGCCGGGTATACCCTTTGTAGATGCGGAGGGTAATCTCTCCGGCCGCTTCTCCGTCAGGCATCTATTCTTACTCTGCTGTATTCCGCAAGATATTATCCAGGGTGCCCATCTGCTTGGAGATGACATTGAGGATCTCGATTTCCCACATATCCGGGCGGATGAACTGATGGCGCGAAAAGTCGATGAGTTTATTTTTCCTGATGTCATCCGGTTATCACCCAATTTTCAGGCCATCAAGGCGCTCGCCATTATGGAGCAGTACAACACCGAGTATCTCTTTGTGACAGAGGGTGATGATTACCAGGGTGTCGTTACCCGCCTGAGTATCGCCAAGGCGATTGTCACCAAAGTGTGCTGCGTCGAATAAGCCGATCATGGAAAACGTCACTCAGGAAATGTGGACCTCGGCAGCCATACTAGTCGTGGCCTATGCATTGATTTTTTCAGAGGTACTGCATCGAACCGCCGCTGCCATTTTCGGTGCAGTGGTCATGATCGGTGTGGGTATGTATATGGGCTTCTATAGCCAGCGTGCTGCTATGTTGGCTGTGGACGGCAACACCATCCTGCTGCTTGCGGCCATGATGATGCTGGTTGCCTTGCTGCGTCCCACCGGCGCATTCGATTTTGCTGCGGTACACATCACCCATTGGGCCAAGGGCAATCCCAAACTGCTGCTGATCTATCTCAGCCTGGCGGTGAGCCTGATCAGCATGATTCTCGACAATGTCACGACGGTGATTGTGTTTGCTCCGCTGACCGTGTTGATCTGTCGTCTGCTCAAGATTAATCCCATGCCCTATCTGATGGCGGAGGCGATGCTCTCCAATATCGGTGGTGCAGCCACCCTGGTCGGTGACCCGCCCAATTTGATGATTGGTAGTGCAGGAGATATCAGCTTCAATTCCTTCCTGATTCACATGGGGTTTCCCGTTATGGTGGTCTGGGTGGGTACTGTGGGCCTGATGCTGTTTCTGTTTCGTGATCAACTGGCCGAAGGTGGCAAGGATCCCAGGACTCTGGTGGCTACCCATGCCATCAAGGATGTGGAGGGTTTGAAGCGGATTCTGTTCTCTCTCGGCGTGGTTGTGGTGCTTTTCTTTATCCATCACACACTGCATGTGTTGCCCGCCTATGCCTCCTTTATCGGTTTGACTCTAGCCCTATTGTTAATCCGTCCCGATATGGAAAAACTCTTTGGTGACGTGAATTGGTCGGTGCTTTTTTTCTTTGCAGGACTGTTTATGATCGTGGGTGGTGTGGAGGCTTCCGGCCTACTGGATCTGCTGGGCCACCAGCTGGCGAAGCTGGCCCAAGATCCGGGTATGTTGTTGCTGACGGGGCTTTTGCTGATGTGGGTGGCGGCGATTCTCAGTGCCGTAGTGGACAACATCCCCTTCACAGTCACCATGATTCCGATCATTCTGGGTCTGGAGAGCAGTGGTGTGAATATCGCCCCGCTCTGGTGGGCGCTTGCCTTGGGTGTTGGGCTGGGGGGGAACGGCACCCATATCGGTGCGACGGCCAATATCATTGCTGTCAGTGAATCTGAGAAGAGTGGTATGCCGGAGGCAAAAATCACCCCCATACTGTGGATGCGCACCGGTCTGCCCGTGATGTTTTTCGGTCTGATCCTGGCCAGCGCGGTCTACTGGCTCTTTTTTGAAATGTTTACCACAATCTGACACGGCCGATGTTGAGGTTGGCCTGCCATGGGCAGGGAGCATGACCATGACCCTTTCGAGAAGTTTTCACATTATTTTGCTCTTTACTGCGCTCTTGCTGGGAGGCTGTGCGAAACATCAGCTCTACCGCAGTGCGTTGACGATCTGCGAAGGGGTGGATACTGAGCAGACATGTGCTCAGCACGCTATGGCGCGTGAATCTTCAGCCGGGCAGGCAGAAGATGACTATCTGTTGGCTTTCATCGAGTTCGATGATCAGGGGCAACTCTTCTCTCGAGAGCAGATGCGAGCGGTTACTGACGCTGATCGCCATGGAAGGCTGAAAGCCGAGGCGATTAGTCCCCGATAGGCGTAGGCGCGGTTGTATGGCCGTAATTGTGACTGTTA
>JAHXHT010000181.1 GCA_025656435.1 Candidatus Thiodiazotropha sp. (ex Gloverina cf. vestifex)
GGGACTTCTTCATTGTAGATTCTCATTTTCGTAATAATAAATGGAAAATTCTACTTTTGAACCCCGTTATTTTTTGGGGGGATTACCGTTGGGCCGACAAAGGAGGCCCAACAACCTATCTTCCCGTACAAAAAACCGTTCGATAATACCAATGGTGATGTTGGGCCTCCTTTGTCGGCCCAACCTACGGCTTGTTCTTGTGCGTGGCGAGGCCTGGTTTCGCCAAGTGTGATATCCATTTAATGGGTGATCACTGGTTAGCGGGACTGACCGGTATCTGTCTTTGTGCCGGAATTTTTTTCAAAGACCAGTGCTCAATGGCCCAAGTCCAGAACTCGCTCAGATCGTCAGGTTTTTCAGTAGGCAACGGCTGTCCGAGGAACGCAAGGGCCTGTAGCAGGCTGTCTAAGGGTCGCCTGGAATCCACAGGTGCATCCCGGTACTGCTTGCTGAGTTTACGGCCCTGAGTATCGACGGCCAGGGGGAGATGGGCGTAGTCGGGTTTCGGCAATGACAGGAGTTGTTGAAGGTAGCGCTGTCGAGGTGTCGACATCAGCAGGTCTGCACCCCGCACAACCTGATTGATACCCTGCCAGCCATCGTCCACCACTACGGCCAGCTGATAGGCATGAAAGCCATCGCTGCGGCGTATGATGAAATCACCGAGTTCCCGACCGGGGTTCTGCTGAATAGGACCCTGAACCTGGTCTGTACAGATGATTTCCTCGTGCCGTGTCAGTAGCCGGATACTATGTGTATCTCTGTATTTCTTCAGGCTGTTGCGGCATGTGCCTGGATAAATCGGCCCTTCCTTACCCCTCTGCGCAATCTGGGCAATCTCTTTGCGGCTGCAACTACACCGATAGGCGAGGCCCTTTCGGATTAGAGTTTGCAGCGCCGCCTCATAGGCCTCGGTACGCTGAGATTGGTAGACGACAGGGCCGTCCCAAGTAAAGCCGAACTCATCCAGGGTTAACAGAATTCGATCGGCAGCGCCCTTGATTTCACGGGTACGGTCAAGATCCTCCATACGCAGCAGCCACTCCCCCTGATGGCTGCGGGCATCGAGGTAGCTGCCCAGTGCGGCTACAAGTGAGCCGAAGTGGAGTGGTCCGGTAGGGGAGGGAGCGAAACGACCCCGATAGGTCGTTGCCATGCCGCTGCTTTCGCTCATGCCGAAACGCAAAAAACCGGCGCAAGCCGGTTTTTGTTGCGAAGGTGTTGGTCGGAGTCAGCCCATCTGCTTTTCGCGGATCTCATCCAGGGTCTTGCAGTCAATGCAAAGCGAAGCCGTTGGGCGCGCTTCCAGGCGGCGGATGCCGATCTCCACCCCACAGGAGTCACAAAAGCCATAATCACGGCTGTCGATCTTTTCCAGTGTCGAGTCGATCTTTTTGATCAGTTTACGCTCCCGATCACGGGTGCGAAGCTCAAGACTGAACTCGGATTCCTGGGTAGCGCGATCATTCGGATCAGGGAAGTTCGCGGCCTCATCCTGCATATGGTGGACGGTGCGGTCGACTTCCTCCATGAGATTGGCTTTCCAGGCCTGCAGGATGGCACGGAAGTGGTCTTCCTGCTTCTCATTCATGTACTCTTCGCCCTTCTTGGGCTTATAGGGTTCAATGCCGAAGGCTGCCGAACCCTGCTGTGCTTTGGCTTTCTTTTGGGCCATTCAAGATACCTCTTCAGTGAAGGCGCCTATCTATACCAGAAAGGGAAGAGCGAAACAACAGATGAGGCCCCTCACTGCCAACTGCTTTCCCATACAGAATCATGGACTAAATCGGCTGATTTAAAAGGTTGAAATCCCTGTCCCGATTGATCTACAGGGCTTTACTCGCCCTGTTTATCGGCGGGAGGGATGAAAGCTGAATAGCCTTTGGTTAAGCTGGCATAAAATAACGACTTTGGAAGGAAATATGACGCAATTATCAGCATTGATCTTTGATGTGGACGGCACCCTGGCGGATACCGAGCGGGATGGCCACCGGGTAGCCTTCAATCGGGCGTTTACCGATGCCGGACTCGATTGGGACTGGTCGGCGGAACGCTACGGGAAGTTGTTGGCGGTCACCGGGGGGAAAGAGCGAATTCGCCACTATCTCGATAACTATAATCAGAATTTTCAGCGACCAGACGATCTGGATGGTTTCATTGCCGGGTTGCATGCCAGCAAGACGGAACACTACACCCGTATGCTCTCCGAGGGGTTGATTCCCATGCGAAATGGGGTGAAACGACTGCTTCAGGAAGCCAGGGATGCGGGACTGCGTCTGGCTATTGCCACCACGACCACGCCGGCCAATGTCAGCGCGCTCCTGCAGCATAGTCTGGCGCCCGATGCGGAATCCTGGTTTGAGGTCATCGCTGCCGGCGATATCGTCCCTGCCAAGAAACCTGCACCGGATATCTATCAATGGGCGATGCAACAGATGGCACTGTCCCCCCAAAACTGCCTCGCCATCGAAGACTCTCATAATGGGGTGCAGTCGGCATTACGAGCGGATATCCATTCAATTCTGGTAACCACCAACGGTTATACAGTGAACGATGATTTCAACGGCGCAACGCTGATTGTGGATCAGATGGGAGGGCCGGATGAATCATTTCAGTTGCAGTCGGGGCAGGCCAACGGCTTCAACTTCGTCAATCTTTCCCTGCTGAGGGATCTGCATGGGAGTATCCAGGCGTGAGCCATGTCGCCAAGCGGATGCAGCGTATCGCACCTTTTTACGTGATGGATCTGCTGGCGCAGGCGAGAAAACTGGAGGCGGAGGGGCGTTCCATTATCCATATGGAGATCGGTGAGCCAGATTTCGATACGCCGGCACCGATTATTGCCGCAGGACAGCGGGCTCTTGCATCCGGCCAGACTCACTATACGCCGGCCAGAGGGCTTCCAGCGCTTCGCCAGTCAATTGCCGGTTTTTACCGAGAACGCTACGGAACACCCATAGATCCTGATCGAATCATTGTGACGCCGGGTGCTTCCGGGGCCTTGCAACTGGTGTTGAGTGTGCTGGTTAACCCTGGAGAATCGGTATTGATGGCCGATCCCGGTTACCCGTGCAATCGCCATTTTGTTGAACTGGTAGAAGGCAAGCCCGTATCGATACCTGTCGGCCCTGAGACTGGCTATCAGTTGACGGCAGAGATGGTGGAGGCGGCTTGGCGGGAGGATACCAAGGCGGTCTTGATCGCCTCACCTTCCAATCCTACCGGCACACTGGTCTCCGATGGGGAGATGCAGCGTCTACACGATACTGTGCAACGCCTTGGCGGTGTGCTTATTATAGATGAGATCTACCAGGGGCTGGTCTATGGCCAAGCAGGGGGCACCGCGCTGCGCTTTGCTGATGATCTATTTGTGGTCAACAGCTTCTCTAAATTTTTTGGTATGACAGGTTGGCGGCTTGGCTGGCTGGTGGCGCCGCAGAATTATATCGACCCGCTTGACCGGTTGGCACAGAACATCTTCCTTTCCGCACCGACACTCTCACAGTTCGCGGCACTGAGTGCCTTTACGCCAGAGGTGATGGAGATTCTTGAACAGCGCAGGCAGGCCTTCGAGGCGCGACGTGATTTTTTATTGCCGGCCCTGCGTGATTTGGGATTCTCCATACCCGTGACACCTCAGGGTGCCTTTTATCTCTATGCGGGTTGCGAAAATATGTGTGATGACAGCCATGCCCTGGCAAAAGAGCTGCTGGAGCAGGCCGGTGTGGCGGTGACGCCAGGCTTGGATTTCGGCGCTCACCGGCCCGAGGCCCATCTGCGATTTGCCTATACCACCGACTTGGACAAGCTTTCGGAGGGCGTGGAGCGCATTCGGCGTTTCATCTCCATGTCAGGATAGGTCTGGAGATTCTGAGGTTAAGCATCGGTGCGGCAGGGCCGCACCCTACCACTGATCGATTCGCAGGGTGCGGCCTGCTGCACCAGCACTTACCTGATAAAAGCAGATCTGGCTAATCCGCCATACCCTTTAACCGCTCCCGCCAGAACACAGTGGCGCCCGCCACCGCTGCCGGCATGGCGAGAAAATTGAGCAACGGCACCATCATCATCAGTGTCAGACTGCCGCCGAAGGCAAGTGCTGTGAGGCGGGACTGCTTAAGACGCTGATGTTGGACCTTGAATTTCAGTCCATGGTTGGCCATCGGGAAGTCGCCATACTCCAGGGCCAGGAACCAGGCGCTGAAAGCGATCCAGAGGAAGGGCGCGACCAGATTGATCCCAGGTATGATGAAGAGGATCAATAGGGGAATGGCGCGCAACAGAAAGTAACGCATCTTACGCAGCTCGGAGAGAAGAGCGGGCACAATATCCTTCATTGCCTGTTTGATCCCGCTGGATTGCTGCGGTAAATCACCCCCGAGATAGTGCTCGACTTTTTCCGCCAGCAGACCATTGAAAGGGGCTGCGATGAGATTGGCGATGACGGTAAAGGTGTAGAAAATGATCGGTACCAGTGCGATGGCAAATAGAGGCCAGAGCAGCCAGCGCAGCCAGGAGAGCCAACTCTCGTCTGAAGGCAGAAAGCGGTCCATCAGCCCCTCGAACTGATCGAGTCCGAGCCAGACCAGCAGGCTGAAGACGACGATATTCACTGTCAACGGAATCAGTACAAAGGGCCGCAGTCCCGGTTTTGTGATCAGGCTCAGGCCGCGAATCAGGTAGCCGGCCCCGTCGAGGGGAGTGTTTGCCATGGCGAAATCCTTGCTCAAAAGTGCGGCATTTTAGCAGACTTCATAGTGAGAAGATGGGGGTGTGGTATAACCCCATCCGAAGATTCCTTTCGCTATGAGAGGCCAGTAAATTAGTGCTGATAGGCCCTAGGGAAGCTCTGAACGAATCCATCGATTGAGGGATAATGGTGCACATTCTAGGCCAATCATTATATAGACCCCATGAAGCAAAC
>JAHXHT010000182.1 GCA_025656435.1 Candidatus Thiodiazotropha sp. (ex Gloverina cf. vestifex)
CATTAGGTGGAATCACCCCGATACAGAAGCTGGCTCAGACAGCTTAACAGTGACTACTTTTGAGTCCCATTATTAATGGGGGGATTACCCACCGACCCGACTGCGGCCATGGAGACCCGGAGAAAGGCCATGCAGGAGCAGATGGAAGCTCAACGTGAGCAGATGCAGGCTCGCTTTGGCGCAACTGCACCGGCACGTCCCGAAATGCCAGAGGCAATCGCCAAACGCATGGAAGAGTCCAAGGCTCGTCGTGACGAAATGGTAAAAGAGATGGAAGCCCGTCGTGCAGAAGCCATGAAGCAGATGGAAGAGCGACGCAAGGTTGCCATGGATCGCAAATCTTTTGAAATGCCGGCTATTGAGGCTCGCAAAGAGATCTAATCGCCGCGTCATTGCGAACGCCATAAAGGGCGCATCTCAGCATAAGCTGGGTGCGCCTTTTTTTATGCGATGTGATTTTTTCCAGCTAGACCAAGAAAAATAGAAAAACCTGTTTGAATGCATCAATTAACTGAAAAATAAAGCAATATTCCTTAAAAAAATTAGTGAATAAGCGCTGAAATCTCAAACATCTTCCTGTATATTACGCCGATTAATTCATACTATTGAATAAGTAAATAGTTTCGGTAGTTCTACAGCTTGGATGGTCTTGAGTTCATCTGCTGGAGAAATCGCCAAACAGACATCCGATACAATAATATAGAGAGATACGATGCCGATCAGACCCGATATCGATCCACAAGAGACACTTGAGTGGCTGGAAGCCTTAGAAGCGGTACTCGAAAATGAGGGCGTGGATCGCGCCCATTTCCTCATTGAGCAGATGGTGGACAAGGCGCGTCGTTCCGGTGCTTATCTGCCGTTTAGTGCGAATACCGCCTATGTGAACACTATCCCAGTGACACAACAGAAACGGTTTCCCGGTGACCGGGCTATGGAACGGCGAATCCGCTCTTTCATCCGCTGGAATGCCATGGCTATGGTGGTGCAGGCCAATCGAATCTCAACCGAGCTGGGTGGTCACATTTCCAGCTTCGCCTCCAGCGCCACATTGTTCGATGTGGGTTTCAACCACTTCTTTCACGCACCGACCAAGGAGCGTGATGGTGATTTGATCTTTTTTCAGGGGCATTCCGCACCGGGCATCTATGCCAGGGCCTATCTGGAAGGCCGGCTTTCCGAAGACCAGCTCTATTGTTTTCGGCAGGAGGTCGATGGGAGTGGTCTCTCATCCTATCCGCATCCCTGGCTGATGCCGGGATTCTGGCAGTTCCCGACGGTTTCCATGGGACTGGGCCCGTTAATGGCCATCTATCAGGCCCGTTTCATGAGATACCTGCACGATCGGGGAACATTGGACACCGACGAGCGAAAAGTGTGGGCTTTCTGTGGTGATGGCGAGATGGATGAGCCGGAGGCGCTTGGCGCCATCTCACTGGCTGGGCGTGAGCGCCTGGACAATCTGGTATTCGTCATCAACTGCAACCTGCAGCGCCTGGATGGACCGGTGCGAGGTAACGGTAAGATTATTCAGGAGCTGGAAGCGGTCTTTCGTGGCGCCGGGTGGAATGTCATCAAGGTGGTCTGGGGCGGCTACTGGGATCCGCTCTTTGCACGGGATAAAAACGGCACACTGGTCAAGCGTATGGAGGAGTGCGTCGACGGCGACTATCAGGCCTACAAGGCAAAGGGAGGGGCCTATACACGCGAGCACTTTTTCGGGAAATACCCCGAATTGGAAGAGATGGTTGCCAATATGACCGATGAGGATATTTGGCGGCTCAATCGTGGCGGTCACGACCCACATAAAGTTTACGCCGCTTACGCAGATGCCGTCGCCCATAAGGGGCAGCCGACAGTGATATTAGCCAAGACTGTCAAAGGATACGGTATGGGTGTGGCCGGTGAGGGGCAGAACATCACCCACTCTCAAAAGAAGATGGGAGAGGCAGCACTAAAAGCATTTCGTGACCGTTTCAATATCCCGATCTCCGACGATCAGATCGGTGCAGCACCCTTCTATAAGCCGCCGTCAGATAGCGAAGAGATGAAATACATGCATGAGCGGCGCCAGTCCCTCGGTGGTTACCTGCCCCAGCGCAGAACCACAGTTGAGCCGATGCAAGTACCGCCGCTGGAGGACTTCAAGGCCATGCTGGAAGGTAGTGGTGATCGTGAGCAGTCCACCACAATGGCTTTCGTGCGCCTGCTTAATATGCTGATCCGGGATAAAAAGCTGGGTAAACAGATCGTCCCCATCGTGCCCGATGAGGCGCGAACCTTCGGCATGGAAGGCATGTTTCGACAGCTTGGTATCTACTCATCGGTGGGCCAGCTGTACGAGCCGGTCGATGCCGACCAAGTGATGTTCTACCGAGAGGATAAAAAAGGACAGATTCTGCAGGAGGGCATCAATGAGGCGGGCGCCATGTCGTCGTGGATAGCGGCGGCAACGTCATACAGCAATCACGGGGTCAGTATGATTCCGTTCTACATCTACTACTCCATGTTCGGCTTTCAGCGCGTGGGTGATCTGGCCTGGGCGGCCGGCGACATGCAGGCGCGGGGATTCTTGATTGGCGGCACAGCAGGCCGTACCACGCTGGCGGGCGAGGGTCTGCAGCACCAGGATGGCCATAGTCATCTGCAGGCTGCGACTATCCCGAACTGTGTCTCCTATGATCCGGCGTTTGCCTATGAACTGACCGTGATCGTGCAAGATGGCATGCGCCGCATGTACCAGGTACAGGAGAATGTTTTCTATTACCTGACCGTGATGAATGAAAATTATATCCAGCCTGCAATGCCGGAGGGTGTGGAAGAGAGTGTCGTTCGCGGGATCTATCGCTTCCGCAAGGGTGGAAAGCGTAAAAATCGGGTGCAACTCCTGGGCAGTGGCACCATCCTGCGGGAAGTGATTGCTGCAGCCGATCTGCTGGAGAAGGATTTCCAGATCTCTGCGGACGTCTGGAGTGTCACCAGCTTCAACGAGCTTTGCCGGGAGGGGCAGGGTGTGGAGCGCTGGAATATGCTGCATCCGGAAGAGACGCCTCGTAACAGCTATGTGGCGGATCAGTTGGGTGATCAGAAAGGTCCGGTGATTGCTGCAACGGACTATATTCGCAGCTATGCCGAGCAGATCAGACCCTTTCTAAAAGCACACTACAGTGTACTGGGAACCGATGGTTTCGGACGTAGCGATATGCGCAGCCAGTTACGCAAATTTTTTGAAGTGAATCGCTATTACGTGACCGTTGCCGCGCTGAAGGCACTGGCTGATGAGGGTTCAATCAAGCCTGAAGCCGTATCTCAGGCCATCAAGAAATACAAGATTGATCCTGAGAAGCCCAATCCGGCAACGGTCTGATATGCCCGCAGTGCAATCTGCGGTATGGGTGCGCCGTTTCTGGATGGCTGGCCCGGAAATAGAATTTGATGCCTGAAAGGCAAAAGAGGAAGAGACGTGGGTAAAACAACAGATGTGCTGTTGCCTGATATCGGTGACTTCGATTCAGTTGAAATTATCGAGATTTTGGTTGCTGAAGGCGACGAGGTGGCCGTCGAAGATTCACTGCTGACCTTGGAGAGTGACAAGGCAACAATGGAGATCCCTTCGCCACATGCCGGTGTCATAAAGTCGCTGGTAGTGAAGGTGGGAGACCGGGTTGGCAAGGATGTCAAGATCCTCACGCTGGAGATGTCCGGCGAGGTTGCAGAAGAAGTGGCGGATCAGAGACATGATGCGCCGACACCGGCAGCTGAAGAGGTGGAATCAGTACAGGCGCCGGCACCGGCTGCCAATGAAGAGGCTGAACCCACCTATCCACAGAGACGTCCCGGTGACAAAGAGCCTTTGATTCCTCCGGTTCCAGGTGGAGAGCCTGTTGCAGGCGGTAAGACCCCCCATGCCAGTCCCAGTGTCCGGCGTTTCTCCCGGGAACTGGGCGTGGACCTCCATCTAGTGAAGGGCAGTGGTCCTAAGGGACGGGTGACCAAGGACGATGTGCAGAATTTTGTCAAAAGATCCTTGCAGGGAGGCCAGGCCGCCAGGACGGCCGGTTCGCCATTCGACCTGCCAGCCGGGCCCGATATCGATTACAGCAAGTATGGCGTAATTGAAACCCAGCCACTCAACCGCATCAAGAAGATCAGTGGCGCCCATCTGCACCGTTGCTGGTTGAGCGTACCCCATGTCACTCAGTTCGACGAAGCGGATATCACAGAACTTGAGGCGTTCCGTAAAGCACAGAAGGCCTCGGCCGAGAAGCAGGATGTGCGGCTGACGTTCATGCCTTTTTTAATGAAGGCTGTGGCAGCCGCAATGAAGTCGATGCCGATTTTTAATGCAGCACTCTCTACCGACGGTGATAGTTTGATCTATCGTCACTACGCTCATGTGGGTGTCGCTGTAGATACCCCCAATGGACTGGTGGTGCCGGTTATCCGTGATGTCGACCAAAAAGGGGTTTTCGATCTGGCTCGAGAGTTGATGACCATCAGTGCCAAGGCGCGTGAGGGCAAGTTGCTGCCGGCGGATATGCAGGGCGGTTGTTTCTCCATATCCAGCCTGGGAGGCATTGGAGGTAGCGCCTTCACACCCATTGTCAATGCACCGGAAGTCGCCATACTGGGTGTCTCCCGCAGCACGATGAAACCTGTTTGGGATGGTGAAACCTTCCAGCCCAGACTGATGCTTCCACTCTCCCTCTCCTACGACCACCGGGTTATCGATGGTGCGGATGGCGCCAGATTTACCACTTTACTCTCTGCCCTATTGCAAGACATTCGCCAGTTACTTCTCTGATCCCTAATTTTTTTCTATTATTAAACACCACCGCTGATCGCCATGGAAGGCTGAAAGCCGAGGCGATTAGTCCCCGATAGGCGTAGGCGCGGTTGTATGGCCGTAATTGCGACCGTT
>JAHXHT010000183.1 GCA_025656435.1 Candidatus Thiodiazotropha sp. (ex Gloverina cf. vestifex)
AACAGTCACAATTACGGCCATACAACCGCGCCTACGCCTATCGGGGACTAATCGCCTCGGCTTTCAGCCTTCCATGGCGATCAGCGTTTGAGCCAGGGTGGATGCCGCACCAGACCAGACCAGACCAGCACCGGCACCGGCACCGGCACCGGCACCGGCACCGGCACCGGCACCGGCACCGGCAAAAGCATAGACGCTCCAAAACATCAGTATCAAGGCGATGATGGCCGTGACTGTGCCGGGTATGGCCGATCCTTGCTCGGCCAGTTGGACAAGTTCCTCACCTGCACCAAAAAAACGATACCAGGCCGGTCCGGCGATAATAATGACAATGTGCAGGATACTTGCAAGCAGACTTAAACTGCCGCCCCATATGAGGGGTTTGTTCATAGCAACCATGGGTGTTCCATATTGACCCTTGCGCCCATGCGTTCAAAGATCTGGTACAAACCGAAGAATGTCCGATCGAAGTAGATGAACTCATTGGCAAGATCGTTAATCTTGTTGACGTTGGCGAGTTGTTTGAATGATGCCCATCCCTCTTCAGTGTATGGCGAACGGCGGCAGGCGAAATCAAATGTCCCGGCCTCGAAGGGTTTGGTCAACCAGTCACCGAACGGGCGTAGGGCTTTTTCGTAGAATTGCAGCAGCTCCGGTTCAGACAGATCGGCAACCATACCGAGTCGCCGGTAGGTCGATATAACCGCTTGTGCATCCCGATCCATATAAGCACGTAAAAGTACCGGCATTAGTGTTACGAACTCTGCCGTGTAGTAGCGTACACAGCCAAAATCCACGAGTCCTAATACACCATCTTCACTGAACAGATAGTTACCTGGATTGGGATCGGCATGGAGGGCATGCAGTCCATAAAAGGAGTTGACGAAAACATCGTATAACAGTTGACCGAAGTGATCACGGCTTGTCTGTGAAGGCTTCTGGCGTAACCAATCTTCCAGGTGGAGCCCGTGCAGACGGGTGGTGGTCAGAATACGTTTCGACGACAACGTCCGATGAACATCCGGGATACTGACATTGGATAACTGCAGATGGGTTTTGAACCATTCTGTGTTATCCGCCTCATGCTGATAGTCCACCTCTTCGTGCAGACGCTGTTCTATCTCATCGAGGGAAGATAGCAAGAGCTTTGCATGTCTCGTGCGTCCAATCAGCGAACGGAGCAGTTGCAGGTCACTGTCGATAGTGATGTCGATCCCGGGGTACTGCAATTTCACCGCCAAAGTTTCGCCCGGCTTGACGCTGGCGGAATGGACCTGCCCCAGGCTCGCGGCGGCAAAAGCGTTGGCATCGAAGTGAGAGAAGACATTCTCGGGGGCAGCACCAAACTCCTGCTGAATCAGCTTGCGTATCAGCGGCCGACCCAAAGGGGGGACCTGGTGGTAGGATTTCATCATCTCCTTGCGAAACCACTCAGGCATGAGATTGCTCTCCATGCTCAACATTTGTGCAACCTTCAGCGCTGTCCCCCTTAACTGGGAGAATGCCTTGAACAGGATCCGGGCCGTATCGTCGTCAAGCCTTTCCCGCTGATCCCGCTGTGCCGATTCGCTCAGAAAAGGGCTTTTCGCGGCATGTGTCAGATGTTTGCCACCTGCCTTTAGGAAGGCCGTACCGGCGATGCCGGTGCGCACCAGCTTGCCGGTTGGCACTGACTTAGTCATCGTCACCTTCCATGAAGCGGCGCTTGGCCTTTTTCCAAGGTGTCGCATATTCACCCAGCTTCCCCAGATGACGACTGACCTGGCTACGGAACAGGAATGAGAAGAGATCGAGCGTCTTGCCGATCATGGCTGTTTGCAACACCATGGCAATGATCTCCACGCTGCGGTCCACCAGTTGGGTGGTATTGGCATAGCCTTCTGAGTCATCTTTCAGCCAGTAGGCGAGAATACCCGTAAAGTAGTCCCAGTAGAGCGGCGCCAGCAATTCCCGATAGGGTTGATCCGGGATTTCTCCTGCCTCAATGGCCGCATCAACCATATCCTCCACCATGCGGTTGAATCGTCTCCGTGTTTCGGCCAGGTTCACTGCACCGGCGACGGGGGAATAGAAGGTCAGTTCGAAAACCTCAGCAAGAAATTCCCGCTCAGGCAGCCAGAGGGAAAGCTCTGTCTCAGTCAGCTGCTGCAATTGTTCACGCAGGCTGTATTCATGGAAGTCCTTGATCTGTTTCAGTGCCTCCACCACCTCAGACTGTTTCTCCTCGCAGTATCCATAGAGCAGCGTTTCCTTGGTCGCGAAGTAGTTGTAGATGGTGGCATCGCCCACCTCAGCCCGACGTGCGATCTCACGCATCGAGGCAGATTTGAAACCCTTTTCGCTGATGACTTCCGACGCCGCACGAAGGATACGCTTGCGGGTCATCGCTTTCTCTTGCTTGCTGACTTTCATAGATCAAGCGCCCTCATAATATGAAATCACTATACATAAAATATAAAATATATGTAAATAATGCGGAATAAAAGTCCTATAACGGCTAATCACGCGATTGATCGGCAATCCATCTATGAAGACGCAGAGGGATAAGCCGATGGAGTCACTCAGCCACTAGTGGGCCAGGACGACTAGAAGGGTAGTCGTTTTCGTGAAGGGAAAGACTGCGGGGTATCTGTGTTTACTGCGCCGTCTTCAAACGCTGTCGAATCTCTTCCCTCGCCTGCTCAAGAATCGAATCCTTATCCACCGATTCGAGGATCTGTTCGACGACGCTTTTCGGACCGTCACTGCCCCAGGATCTTCCCTGTGCGAAGTAGCGCTGTGCCGCCTGGCCGACGATGTAGGTGGTGTAGTAACCCATCGCGCCCTGTGCTGCGGCAGTCAGCAGGGTCGAGAGACCAGCGCTGCTGAGCTTCAGCGCACTGGCGGCAATGTTGACCGTCCACACCGCTGCCATCAGCAAGGCCATCTGGGCACCGATGGTCTTGATGAGCTGACCGGCTTCGCCACGACTTACCGACATACCGTAGACCCGGGCCAGGTGAACCACCATAGAGGCATCCAGTGCTAGGGCCGCCACCAGGTCCGCTACCGGTATGGGGTTGACCGCCACGGCAATCCCCTTACCCAGGCAGTACCCTGTAATCACCTTTTCCGCCACCTGTTGTCTGATCCGGACAATGCGTCCCGCCACGTCATCACTCAGCTGAGTGGCAAACAGGCTGGCATTGAGAACGGAGAGTGCCATGCCCTCTTTTTCGATCAGCAGCCAGAGACTCTCTGTCAGCTTCGCCACATCGGGAACAGGCGTCCTGCGTACTTCGGTCTCACTGCCCGATTCATCCACTTGCAGGTAGATACGTTCTGCAGGCTGGGCGGCAACTGGTACGATGTAGGCAGGACTGACAGTGTCCTCCAGCTTCTGCCGTAGGCTATCGAGCAGCAGCGCCAGTTCCTCGTTGGTGTAACGATCGGATTTATTGAGGGCCACCAGCAGCGGGCGGTTTCGCTCCCGCAGAGTTTCGATGGCCTTGAACTCGGCCTCCGTCAGATCGCTGTCGACCACGAACAACACCAGGTCGGCTCTGCCGGCCACGTCCTCCGCCATGCGCTCGCGCGCTTCGCCGCTGACCTCGTTGATGCCGGGGGTATCGATCAGGTAGACGCCAGCCGCTTCGACCTCCTGCCAGGCAGCCATGTCGCTGTGTCGGGTCTCCCCGTGCAGGGCGCTGACGCTGAAACGCTCTTCACCCAGCAGGGCGTTGAGCAAGGCCGATTTGCCGACGCTGACACGACCGAAGACAGCGATGTGCAGGTGGCCCTTCTCCAGCTTGTCCAGCATAGCCTGCACCTGACTGAAGTCATCTTTCAGGGTGTCACGAATCGACGCAGGCAGACGCTCATCCTCCAGCAGCTCACGCAGATTGTCCTGCGCCAGTTGCAGGTGGTCGTCTTGCGGCCCTGCTTCGCTATCGCTCGCTTTTTTTCCGGCGAACTCTTCCAGTGCCAGCCGGGCAAAATACTTCGCACGGCCTTCCAGATTTCCACTGATCTTCTCCTCGAAATAGTCCAATGCCAGTCCGGTTTTAAGACTGCCTTTTTCATGCAGGGTTCTGGCCACCGCCTCACCCAGGCCCTCGAAAATCATGCCATAGGCCACGGCGTGCAGCAGTCCGCCAGTCACAGTGCCGACACCGGGAAAGGCTTTCAGCACATTGCCCGTCAGCGCCAGTAGCAGGGTGATACGTTTACCTACGTGCTGGCTCGCCAGTGAGATGAACTGCTCCAGATCGGCTTGCTGTACCTTGACACCGTAGAGCTGGGTCAGCTCCCGCATCATCTGTACCCCGAGATATCCCTGAATCAGAATATCCGTGCCTGGGCTGACGGCAGCCATGGCGCCTACCATCGCCTTGCGCGCATGCAGTTTGACCAGTCGTTGACTCTGCTCTTGGCGATGGGCTGCTTCTGCCAGGGCTAGTTTTTCCGCCCCCAGGCGCAGCAGGCTTTCGTCCCGTTGTTTGACCAACTGGTCTTTATCAGCCGTGATCCGCCTCTCTATTTCCAGCATCAACGTTTCGATCTGTGGTGATCTATCACGAACGAGTTGTGTCTCATTTCCTTCAGTATCAACACGTATCAGAGTCTCCTGACCACCTGCCTGGACAGGCACTATGCTCAGGTCCGGCAGTTGCTTACGCAGCCGTTGCTTGATTGCCTCAAGATCGGCATCGCTGTAGCGATCCTGTTTATTGAGAGCCAGAATCAAGGGTCGCTCAAAACATTGTAATTCTGCCACCTCGTCATGCTGGTCCCGCGTCAGTTCACCATCACACACATAGACCACCAGATCGGCACGCCGCGCCTCCTAGGGAAGCTCTGAACGAATCCATCGATTGAGGGATAATGGTGCACATTCTAGGCCAATCATTATATAGACCCCATGAAGCAAACA
>JAHXHT010000184.1 GCA_025656435.1 Candidatus Thiodiazotropha sp. (ex Gloverina cf. vestifex)
TAACGGTCGCAATTACGGCCATACAACCGCGCCTACGCCTATCGGGGACTAATCGCCTCGGCTTTCAGCCTTCCATGGCGATCAGCGTACGCATCCTCATAACAATTCCATTTGCTATAGCGCATCGAATCTACGGCCTCACCCCATCATGTCGTCGATGACATTCTTAAACCAGCTGTGCGCATAACTGACCTCTCGCTTGCGTTGCTCGTCTGAAGCATCCATGGGCGAGAGCCCCCCAGACCCTTTGATGGGCATGATGGTGTTGGCCTCCCGATCCAGGGAGTAGACCGCAGCGACAGAGATCCCGTGTGCCTCGCCGAGGATGCTGTAGCAGGTGTTGACGAAGGTCGGTTCACCGGGATCCTGCCCGTTGAACCTGGCCACGATGGCAGCCGCCGCCACCTTGGCCTGGGAGTTGGCGGCATAAGCGGACTTTGGCATCTTGGCCGCACTGGAGGCATCCCCTAACACAAAGATGTTGGGGTGACGGGTGGATTCAAACGTCAGCTTATCCACGGGACACCAATCCCCCTCCACCAAGTCCGAGGCAAAGGCCACCTTGCCAGCCTTCTGGGGGGGAATGATATTGATGACATCCGCTTGAAACTCCTCGACCTCCGCCTGCAGAGTACGGGTAGTAGGGTCAAGCTCCTCAACCGTACCGCCCCCCGCTGCACCGACCCACTCAATCATGCTGTTGTCTGTGCCGAAGCCGTAGAGTTTGCTCCAACCCTGCCGAAACAGCCCCTGTTTGGAAAAGCGGTCCTTGGGGTCCAGGATCAGGATCTTTGCCCTGGGCTTGTGGTGCTTGCAGTACATCGCGATCTGCGCAGCCCGCTCATAGGGTCCGGGTGGACACTTGTAGGGATTCGGTGGTGCCACAATGATGACTTTACCGCCCTCGGGCATGGACTCTATCTGTTTGCGCAGGGTCAGTGTCTGGGGGCCTGCAAACCAGGCGTGAGGAATAGTCTCGGCCACCTCAGCGTCATAGCCTTCAATGGCATCCCATTTGAAATCCACCCCCGGTGAAACCACGCAAGCATCATAATTGAACGACACACCACCCTCTGTCGCTACGGATTTCATTGCCGGGTCGATAGCGGTCACCCGGTCGATCACAATGTTCACCCCGTGACGTTTCAGTCCTTCGTAGTCAAAGGTGAGGGATTCAAGGGTTCGATCACCGCTCAATACCTCGTTACTCATGAAGCAGGAGGTATAGGCTTTCTTGGTCTCGATCAGGGTAATCTCTATCTTCGGATCGAGCTTTCGCAGGTACTTGACTGCGGTACAGCCGCCAACACCACCACCGATAACCACCACCTTCGGACTGGCCGCCATAAGCAGACCCGGAAATCCCAATGTTCCCCCCACCATGCCCGCACCGGCGGTCACGCGGATAAAATCTCTACGGTTGATCTTACTCATGGTTGGCTTCCTTCTGCGCGCTGTTGTGCTGGCTGCCGTAGTAGTGGATCAGTGCCGGCATGGCCTGCTCGCCTTCGGCCTCGATTGCTGCATCCACCTTGCGTTTCATCTTTCTCGGATAGTCCCGCCTACCTGCAATAAAATCCTCCATGGCGTAATCGAGATAGGGCATCCACTGCCCCGCGAGCGTGCCGGTATCTCCTGAACGGCCTCCCTCCTCATGACACTTCTCGCAATATTTATCGTGTAATTTTGTGCCTAACACAGCCATCTGTGCGTCAGTCGGCTGTGGCAGCAACTCAAGTTTCTGTTTCGCGAAATACCAGGCCATACCCTTGATCTGTTCATCACTGTAAGCCTTGGCAATACGGTTCATGATGGTGGCATTGCGCTTATCCGCCTTGTAGTCCTGCATGGCATCGATGAAGATCTCGGGATCCATCCCCGCAATGGAGGGACTGGAGGGCCCGACGCTGGAACCATCCGTCCCATGACATCCAGCACAGGTATAAGAGAGTGCCGCGGCCGTGGGGCTCTCTGCCAGGGCAGTGATCGGCAACAGGGCCAACAAAGCCAGAATTATGATATGTCTCTCTCTACTCATGAACAGATCTCTCCGTCGTTCTTGTCCGTAACCTGCGTTCCAAACCTGAAGCTATCAGGCCTGGAACGCAGGGATGTGCTTCTATGAGTTGACAAATAGCCGATCAACCCGGCATCGTCATGTAGCCAATGAACACCAGGGTCAATAACCCAAGACCCGCAAAAATCAACACCGCAGCCAGAGCCTGGGAGCCTTTCTCCATAGCCTTTGACGGCGGTTTGATCAGCATCTTTTCGAGCTCGCCACTCTCTTTCAGGCGTTCATACTCCACCCTGTGCTCAAACTTGAACTCCTCCAGGGGCACCGCACCGGTGAACATGATGGTGCTCATGGGAAAACGATCCGGTCGGAAGTGAGAATTAAAGAAGTGCACCGTAAACAGGAACATGGTTGCCAGCAGCGCTTCCTCCGCATGCACGATGGTGGCGACATTGAACACCCAACCCGGCAGAAAGCTCGCCGTCAGGGTCGGGATGAACAGCATCAGACCGCTGAAACCGATGACTGCAGCACCCCAGAATGGTGCCCAGTAATCAAACTTCTGCCAGTAGGAGAAACGGTCGAAACTGGGGCGCTCGCGACGACCGAAGAACCAGCTGAACATGGCACCCACATCACGCAGATCCTGTAGATTCGGCACCATGGAACTGGGCCCGAACCAGCGGAAAGTCTTGCGGTTGCGCACGATGTTCGTCATGGCAATGAAAAAGTGCACCAGGAACACACTGAGCCAGATAGTGGCTGCCGTGCGATGAAGAATTGCCTCGACCTTTGGACCGCCAAGCATGTCTATCACGAAACTGGCCCAGGCTGTGTGGGAGAAGAGTAGTGTGGTGCCACTCAATACCAGAATCATCGTACTGACAGCGAACAGCAAGTGGATCCACCGCCAGGTCGCCGTGAAACGCCGGACATAGATCGTGTCGTCACCCGGTCTCGGATGGGCGAAGCTCTTGCCTGCCTTGCGGTCCTGGTATTCGCGGTAGAACCAGAGCATTACGTGCACCCAGAAGAACGCCAGTATGCCGATGATCAGCGCCTGCATGGACTTGGCGGTGATCCACATGACAGGGTACTTTTCGAAGTCGTTAGCGTTACCGTGGGGATGGAAACCGATGAAACCTTCTGGCGCGTCCTCATGGCATTGCCGGCAGGTCTCCAGCCGATTCTCCTCATGGACGGCGGAAGCTGGGTCCTTTATCTCGAGGACATTGTGACCACCGTGGCAATCGTAACACTTGGCAGTATGTGTGTAGCCAAGTTTATTAACCTGCCCATGATATGAGGAGCGATAGGTCTGCTGTGATTCCTCATGACAATTGCCACAGTTCGTGGTGATCTGCAGCATGACCTTGTCACCTTCCGGTGAATCGATCTCATGCATGGTGTGGCAGTCAGAGCAGACCGCAGCCTCGCTGTCTCCGTTCTCCATCACCGCTTTACCGTGAACCGATTTTTTGTATTTATTCCGCTGTTTGCGGTGGCATTCACCACAAACCTCTGGATTCTCCAAGCGGTGTTCGTCGCGCTGATGGCTGCCCAGTGTGCCGATATTGTGGGCGTCGTGGCAATCGTAGCAGCCCGCATTGAGTACAGATGGATCATCCTCATCTTCAGGACGAGCATGGACCGAGTCCTGGTATTTCTCGATCTGCTCAATGACCACACCGAGCCGTTTGAACTCGTTGTCGGGCTTGTCCTTATTTGCGTCCCAGGTCTGACGATGGCACTCGATACAGCCGACTACAACCTCAGGCTCCTGCCGGTGCGGTACGCGGGTAATGTTGGCGTGGCACTCGGCGCAGCGTCGCTTACCATGCACGCTGTCCTCGAATTTATGGGGGGGAATGTAGATTTCGACCTCGTTGCCGTCGTCATCCACATCGGTTTGCTCGTTTTCATCCCCATGACACTTCAGACAACGCACTGTGGGAATGACTCTTTCTCCCGTTACAGGATCAAAGCCGGGCGGGGCCTCTTCCCCCAACACGGTCATCACTTCCACTGCGCTGTTTGCGGGCATTATGTAGAGAAAAAGGAGTGTAGCGCCCAAAAAAAACCAGGCCAGAGGCCCGGCGATCTTCTTATTCATATTATATCCTTGCAACAAGCGTGTCGCTACCTCGTGAAAGATTTTGGGACATCCGAGTCCCCAAAATCGACTCGCCTACGCCTATCGGGGACTAATCGCCTCGGCTTTCAGCCTTCCATGGCGATCAGCGATTGAAGAGCAAAAACCGCTACTTCGAGCCGAATTGCGAAACAACATGCAAGGCTTCTACGGAACTGCGTGCAGGAACAGCATTTTTCAAAATGCGTAAGCCAGTATCGCGTCCATCCTCAAGGAGGGTCAACAAGCGGTTGTTAAGAATGAAAGAAAATAGTGGAAATACATTGATCCACGTCAATTAAATCACCCCTTGGAATTACGAATTGTCATTTCGGTTATTTTGCATTCTGGCAATATAATGATAAGCTTATATTCAAGACCCAATTAAGCAGTTTACGGGACTCAACATGAATGCAGTAACTTGGTTTGTCGTCGGTTTAGCGGGATTCACCTCCACAATTTCAGCAATTAGCATCGCCATCATTATCGGTCTGGTTATCGACCAGGCTGGGCTTCTGATGTACCGAAAGCTCATTACCTGAGCTCAAACAAGCACACTCACCCGTGGCCTCCTGTCAACTTAATGGAGGCCATGCGCTGGGCTGCTGTAACCAGCGCCGTCACAAACTCTAACCGCAGGAGTATGAATCAGGGTCGCCCTGAAGCCCCTCGCTAAGGAAGCTCTGAACAAATCCATCGATTGAGGGATAATGGTGCACATTCTAGGCCAATCATTATATAGACCCCATGAAGCAAACAACTT
>JAHXHT010000185.1 GCA_025656435.1 Candidatus Thiodiazotropha sp. (ex Gloverina cf. vestifex)
TAGGTGGAATCACCCCGATACAGAAGCTGGCTCAGACAGCTTAACAGTGACTACTTTTGAGTCCCATTATTAATGGGGGGATTACCGTAGCCGAAGGTTTTGGCGAGAAGCGATTCGGCGTTATGTACAATGGCTTTGTGATCGTGGGACCCCATCACGACCCTGCGGGTATCCGAAAAGCTGAAAATGTTGTTGAGGCACTTGCCGAGATAGCAAATCACCATGCGATATTCGTCTCCCGCGGTGATGACTCCGGCACCCACAAAAAAGAACTTTATCTTTGGGGTAAAGCCAATACAAAAGCCGAGGGAAGTTGGTACCGTGAAGCGGATCAGAGTATGGGTAAAGTATTGCAGATCGCCGCTGAAATGGGAGCCTATACCTTGACGGATAGAGGTACCTGGCTGGCCTATCAAGCCAAATCCTCATTACGGATCAGTTATGAGCGTGATCCTCTGCTGTTCAATCCCTATGGCATCATTGCTGTGAATCCGGCACGACACGCCGACACCAATCATCAAGGCACCATGGCACTGATCAAATGGTTAGTTTCACCAGACGGTCAACAGATGATCGGTGATTACCGCATTGGTGACAACCGGCTCTTTACTCCTTCTGCCAATGCCGGTGAATTTGCCTCATTTAGCAAAGTGGACTGATGGAGACTCTCAGCGACGCAACCCTTACGGCCTTGCAGCTTCTGATCAGTGGTAATACCGAACTGTGGGAGATCATCGGTATCTCCTTTCGTGTCTCATTACTTGCCATTCTTGTAGCAACACCACCGGCAATTGTCACAGCCTTCGTCCTGGCCTATCTGCGCTTTCCAGGAAGAAGGTTGTTGATCTCGATTAACAGTACACTCTTGTCGGTACCGGCTGTTGTGGTAGGCCTGACACTCTACATCCTCTTGTCACGTCAGGGACCCATGGGAGAGTGGAAACTGCTGTTTACTCAAACCGCCATGGTGCTTGGACAGATTGCACTTTCATTTCCCATTCTGGCGGCCATGGGGCACTCCGCTCTACAAGCCGTGGACAAAAGAGCCTGGGAAACTGCGCGTACATTGGGCGCTGGACCCATACGTGCTTTGTTCACAATCATGCATGAGGCAAGATTTGGTTTGATGGCAGCCTTGCTGGCCGCTTTTGGCCGCATCATTGCAGAAGTCGGTGCATCGATGATGTTGGGTGGCAATATTCTCCACTATACACGCAACATCCCCACCGCCATCGCGTTAGAAACCAGTAAAGGAGAATTTGCTCAAGGCATTGCACTGGGTATCGTCTTGTTGGTCTTGGCGTTCACCCTCAACGCCCTGCTGCAGAATTTTCAGGGACGGGGGCAGCCGGTCACATGAAAGCACAGACACTTCTCAAGATAACATCGCTGAAAAAGCGTTTTGGTCGCAGGCAGGTCCTGCACGACATCCAGCTCGATCTGCTAAGTGGCCACTGCCTGCAACTGGACGGCGCCAACGGTGCCGGCAAGACGACTTTGCTGAGGATTCTTTCAGGGCTGGAGAAACCGAATCGATGTCTGGTCGATTGCGGTGAAGGTCCATGCAGCTGGAAGCAGAACAGGCAGCGACTGCTCAATGAGGTGCTCTATCTGCATCAGCACCCCTATATGTTCGATGGGTCAGTCCGCTATAATCTTGCCTATGCCCTGCCGAGCCATCTGTCGAGACAACAGCGGGAAGCAGAGATCACGCAGGCAATGGCATGGGCAGGTCTGCATCACCTGCTCGATACACCGGCGAAAAACCTCTCAGGAGGTGAACGCCAAAGAGTCTCCCTGGCCAGGGCCTGGCTGAGAAAACCGAGGATACTGCTACTGGACGAACCGACCGCCAATCTTGACCGTGAATCCCGTCGGCGTACGCTGCAACTGCTCACCTCTCTCAAGGAAGCGGGTATGTCGCTGGTGCTTGCCAGTCATGATCCGCTTCATCTCAGCGCCCTGATCGATAGCTACCTGCATCTGCATGATGGGTCGCCTGATAGAGGCGGAACCGTTTAAGATTATGCCCCTACAATCACAAATTCGATCACCGATGAGGTCTTCCGCATGAGCCGTAAATCAGACATCACCGCAGTTATCCTCGCTGGTGGGCGCGGTAGCCGCATGGGGGGACTCGACAAAGGGTTGGTCGAACTGAACGGCAAACCGCTGATCGAACATGTCATCGCAGCCATCCTGGATCAAGTCGGTACTGTGGTGATCAATGCCAACCGGAACCGGGATCAATACATATCGTTCAACTATCCGGTCATTGCCGATTCCATGGAGGACTATCAGGGACCCCTGGCCGGTTTCCTGGCAGCCATGGAGGCCGTCACTACAAGCTACATGGTGACTGTTCCCTGCGACGGACCCATGCTCTCCGACGATCTTGTGGAAAGGCTGGTCTCTGCGCTTGAACGCGACCAGGCCGATATTGCTGTGGTGCATGACGGAGAAAGAATGCAACCGGTCTACGCATTAATTCCCATCCGCCTGCGAGACAGTCTGCAGGCTTATCTCGATGGTGGGGACAGGAAGATCGACCTCTGGTACGCAAAACATCATGTCGCCCTTGCGGACTTCTCCGATCTTCCCTCGACCTTTATCAACGTCAACACGCCCGAGGAGCGGGACAAATTGCAGAAGGGTGACGCCGCATGATCGATTATCCACTACCGCTGATTGGTTTTAGTGCCTTCAGCGGTACTGGCAAGACTACGTTGTTGAAAAAACTCCTGCCGATCCTTTCTGATAAGGGTCTGCGTATTGTGATGATCAAACATGCCCACCACCAATTCGAGATCGATCATCCACGAAAAGACAGTTACGAACTGCGTAAAGCAGGGGCAGTTAAGACACTGGTCGCCTCACGACGGCGCATGGCGCTGGTGATAGAATTCGGCGAGGATCATCCGGAACCCACACTGCGTGAAACCCTCACTACGCTTGATCCTGATGGAATTGATTTAGTCTTGGTGGAAGGCTTCAAACGGGAGGATTTCCCCAAGATCGAGCTCTACCGAGTCAGTCTGGGCAAGCCACTACTCTGCCGGAAAGATCCCCATATCATCGCTATAGCTTCTGACACGACACTATCTGATGTTCCTGCGGAACTGCCTCAACTCAATCTGAATAAACCGGAAGATGTCGCGGGATTCATTCAGAACTACCTGCACCAATTCGAAGGAAAAAAGCCTCATGACCCGCCAAGTGCTAAACACGGTCACCAGTTGCGCCGATCCTGAAGCACCTGAGACACTGACCGTTGCCGCTGCGAGAGAAAGAATTCTGCAGAGCGTCACACCGATAGAGACCATCGAACGACTCGCTCTACGTGATGGGCTCAACCGCATCTTGGCCGAAAATATTGTGTCGCCGATGGATGTCCCTGGACATACCAACTCTGCGATGGATGGATTCGCCATGTCGGGAGAGGATCTGCCGGACGATTTCATCAATCTTCATGTCATCGGCACCGCTTATGCCGGTGCTTCATTTCAAGGTACGTGCAGATCGGGCGAGTGTGTTCGCATCATGACCGGCGCTCCGATGCCTGAAGGAACCGACACGGTGGTGATGCAGGAGCAGACGATGGCGATCGAAGAGGACCAGATCCGCATCGGTAACGGTCACCGTGTCGGGCAGAATGTACGCCAGGCCGGTGAGGATATCGCACTGGGCACCGTTGTTTTGGAAGCCGGCAGACAACTGATTCCTGCTGATCTTGGCATGCTTGCATCATTGGGCTTCGGTGAAATCAGTGTGCGACGACGCCCAAAAGTTGCTTTTTTCTCTACCGGAGACGAGCTGAGACCTGTTGGCGAACCGCTCGAGGAGGGGGAGCTTTACGACAGCAATCGCTATACCCTCCTCGGTATGTTGCGACGGGCGGGTGCAGAGGCCATCGATCTGGGTGTGGTGAAGGATGACCCAAAAGCGTTAAGCCAAGCTTTCACCGAGGCCGTCAAGGTAGCGGATGTGGTGCTCTCTTCCGGCGGTGTTTCAGTCGGCGAAGCAGACTACACCAAATCGATTCTGCAAAAACTGGGTGAGATGCAATTCTGGCAAATCGCCATGAAGCCTGGGCGTCCCCTCACCTTTGGCCGGTTACAGGATGCACTATTTTTTGGCCTGCCGGGCAACCCTGTGGCTGTGATGGTTACTTTCTATCAGTTTGTACAACCCGCACTACATACCCTGTCCACCGGCAAACCCTACCTTCCTTTTACCCTGCAGGCACGCAGCGAATGTAAAATACACAAACGCCCAGGTCGCTTTGAATTTATTCGGGGCCGGATGAAGCAGACGCCCGAGGGTACGTTTAGTGTACTCAGTCTGAACCAGCAGGGGTCCGGTATTTTATCCTCCATGAGTAAGGGCGACTGCTTTATCTTGCTTGATGCATCCTGTGACGGTGTTGACACTGGGGACACAGTAACGATACAGCCGTTCTTCAGCCTGGTTTAATAGAGAGCATGAATTCATTTTCCAGCTCAAACAGCTGATCAGTCTCATCAAAACAATATCTACGTGGCAGTACCTCTTCTGAATACAACACTCACAAATAAACGACTGTTTCGCTGGTTTGTTGAGGGCCTGGTTTTGCTCTTGGTCCTGTATCTGCTCCACCTTTGGCAGACCCGTGACACCATCGAGGGTCAGGCACCACCTTTATCGGGAAGATTCATGACAGGAGAGGCGTTTTCTCTCGAAGCACCAAGAGATCAGCCACTATTGATCTACTTCTGGGCCAGTTGGTGCCCAGTCTGCGGTCTTTCATCGAGTAGCGTCGATAAGCTGACTAAGCACCATTCCCAAGCGTGTCGCTACCTCGTGAAAGATTTTGGGACATCCGAGTCCCCAAAATCGACTCGCCAACGCGACAGCCGTTATGCCCCGACC
>JAHXHT010000186.1 GCA_025656435.1 Candidatus Thiodiazotropha sp. (ex Gloverina cf. vestifex)
CGGTCGGGGCATAACGGCTGTCGCGTTGGCGAGTCGATTTTGGGGACTCGGATGTCCCAAAATCTTTCACGAGGTAGCGACACGCTTGATAAGTTGCACATGCCGTGGGATTAAAAAGCGATACGGCATGTGCCTGCACTATCTGATGTCAGATCTCCAGCAACAACCGGCTGGGATCTTCCAACAGTTGTTTGATGGTCACGAGAAACTGCACCGCATCACGACCATCGATGATTCTATGGTCATAAGAGAGTGCGAGATACATCATTGGGCGGACCACCACCTCACCATTGACCACCATTGGGCGCTGCTGGATTGAGTGCATGCCCAGGATTGCACTTTGTGGTGGGTTAAGGATCGGGGTTGAAAGCATGGAGCCGAAAACGCCGCCATTGGTGATGGAGAAGGTGCCGCCGGTCAGGTCTTCGTAACTGAGTGAGCCTTCTTTGGCCTTGAGGCCATACTCCTTGATGCGTTTTTCGATAGCGGCAAAGCCGAGCTGGTCGGCATCGCGCAGTATCGGTACCACCAGTCCCCGTGGAGAAGAGACCGCAATACCGATATCAAAGTACCCGTGATAGAGAATATCCTCCCCATCCACGGTGGCGTTGATGATCGGGTACTGTTTCAGCGCTTCGACAGCGGCCTTGACGAAAAAGGACATGAAGCCAAGTCGGACATCATGTTGCTTTTCGAAGGTGTCACGGTAACGAACACGTAGATCGGAAACTGCCTGCAGGTCGACCTCGTTGAATGTGGTGAGAATGGCAGCAGTGCGTTGTGCTTCCACCAGTCGTTCAGCCACCCGCTTGCGCAGGCGGGTCATGGGTACGCGCTCTTCCGGCCTGCCGTCGACATTCGAAGAAACAGGTGCCGGAGTATTCGGTGTTTTCTCAGCAGCAGACTGTGGCGTTGAACGACCGCTCTGCTGGGTCTCTTTGCCCCCGGTCAGAACAGCCTCCACATCCGCTTTGAGTATGCGTCCGTTTTTCCCACTGCCCTGGATTGTGTTGGGGTCGACGCCGGTTTCGTTGATCAGGCGGCGGACTGATGGCGAGAGCGCTGAGACATCGTCCTGGCTTGCATCGGTAGATTCCGGTGCCGCTTGTGCCACTGCACCCGCCTCAATAATGCCCAGTACATCCTCGGCTTGTACGGTGTCTCCATCGTTAAAACGGATCTCTTTGAGTACGCCCGTTTGTGGCGCTGGAACTTCAAGCACAACCTTGTCGGTTTCCAGATCGACCAAGGATTCATCCTGTTGCACCGACTCCCCCGGCTGTTTATGCCAATTCAGGATGGTTGCGTCAGAGACGGATTCCGGAAGTTGAGGAACGCGTAGTTCGATACTCATTGATTTGCCTGATTCCTATAGTTCATGCTTGGGTTGAAACGTCCGGTAAGTGCCTCATCAACCAGCTGCTCCTGCTGAGAGACATGGACTGTACGATAGCCGACGGCTGGCGCGGCCGCTGACGCACGACCAACATAATGCAACGGCTTACCTTTTGCGGTCAGATGATAGAAACGATGTTTTATCTGATCCCAGGCGCCTTGGTTCTGTGGCTCTTCCTGGCACCAGACATACATTTTTGCATTTTTATAACGCTTGATGATTTTATCGAAGGCTTTCTGAGGAAAGGGGTAGAGTTGTTCGATTCGGATGATGGCGACATCATCGATACTGCGTGAACGGCGGGTCTCCAACAAATCGTAATAGACTTTGCCGGAACACATCACAATGTGTTTGACCTTCTTTGGATCTATCTCATCTATCTCATCTATCTCATCGATAACCGTCTGAAACTCACCATCTACCAGTGCCTGTTTGGTTGAGGTGGCCAATCGATGGCGGAGCAGGCTTTTCGGCGACATGATAACGAGAGGATGGCGATAGGGCCTGATCATCTGCCGCCGTAACAGATGAAAAATCTGTGCCGGTGTCGTGGGATTGCAGACCTGGATATTATGGTTGGCACAGAGACGCAGGAAGCGCTCAGGACGCGCTGATGAGTGTTCGGCACCCTGACCCTCGTAACCGTGAGGCAACAGCATAACCAGTCCGCACAACAGGCCCCATTTCTCACCCCCTGAGCTGATAAACTGATCGATGACAACTTGGGCGCCGTTGGCGAAATCGCCGAACTGGGCCTCCCAGATTGTCAGGGATTCGGGCTCTGCAGTGGCGTAACCATATTCATAACCGAGTACGGCTTCTTCCGAGAGCAGTGAATCGATAACCAGGAAATCGGCCTGCTCATTGGTCAGGTGTTGCAACGGGATAAGCACATCACCCGTCTGTTGGTCATGCAGTACAGCGTGTCGATGAAAGAATGTGCCGCGCCCGGAATCCTGTCCTGAAAGTCTAATCGGGACACCTTTTGTCAGTAACGAGGCGTAGGCCATGTTCTCGGCAAAACCCCAGTCTATCAACTGGTCTCCACCCGCCATGCGTCTGCGCTCTTTCCAGATCTTCTCCACACGAGGATGCAACTCGAAGCCGGTCGGTACGTGCAGCAATTGCTGGGTGAGCCGGTCGAACTCATCATGCTCCACGCGGGTGTCACAGGGTTGATTCCACTCGACACCCCGATAGGTATTCCACCTCACGGCATAGGGGTGGCGCAGAGCACAGGCCACCGGCCGAGCTTCCAGTACACCGCTCTCCAGCGAGTTGCGGTAGTTGTCCACCAGATCCCGTGCCATCTGTGGGTCGATGACACCCTCTTGAATCAGTTTTTCCGCATAACGCGTACGCACTGTCGGATGATTGCGGATCTTACGATACATCTGTGGTTGAGTGACCGACGGTTCATCCGCCTCGTTATGGCCGTGGCGACGGTAGCAGATCATGTCGATGATCACATCCTTACGGAAGCGCATGCGGAACTCCAGCGCCAGCCGGGTGACATAGATAACTGCTTCCGGGTCATCTCCGTTGACATGAAAGATGGGTGCCTGGACCATCTTCGCAATGTCGGTGCAGTAGTAGGTTGAGCGGGTGTCGAGGGGATTACTAGTGGTGAAGCCAATCTGATTGTTGATGATAATATGGACTGTGCCGCCGGTGGCGTATCCCCGGGTCTGCGACAGATTGAGTGTCTCCATCACCACCCCCTGGCCAGCGAATGCAGCATCACCATGAATCAGGATCGGCATCACCTTGGAACCGTCGTGGTCACCTCGGCGACGCTGCCGGGCTCGCACCGAACCTTCAATGACGGGATTGATGATCTCCAGATGTGAGGGATTAAAACCCAGTGCAATATGCACCACACCACCGGGTGTGTCGATGTCGGTGGAGAATCCCATGTGGTATTTCACATCACCGGAGAGTCGTTGAGGATCTACCTCTACGCGGCCCTCGAATTCGTCGAAGATCTCCTGGGGCGGTTTACCCAGAATGTTGGTAAGAACGTTGATGCGTCCACGGTGTGCCATGCCGATAACGACTTCACTGATGCCGTTTCCGCCGCCGTACTGAATCAGCTCATCCAATAGGGGGATCACAGTTTCACCGCCTTCCAGGGAGAAACGCTTCTGGCCGACGTACTTGGTGTGCAGGTATTTCTCAATACCTTCAGCCGCCGTTAGTAGTGTCAGCAGCCATTTTTTCTCCTCTCCACTGAAGCTTTGGAAAAGATGGCGCTGTTCGATGCGCTCCTGTATCCAGCGTTTTTGACGCGTATCTGTGATATGTCCATATTCGGTGCCGATACTCTCACAGTAGCTCTTTTTCAGCAGCTCAACGATGTCGCGCAGTTCCATCCGCTCAGGCGAGAAGAGGGAGCCGGTATTGAAGATGGCGTCGAGAGCGATATGATCCAGGTTGTGATATGCCAGGTCGAGATCGTCGACGTGAACCTGTTCTCGTAGATTGAGGGGGTCAAGATCAGCGCTCTGATGGCCACGCATGCGATAGCCGTTGATGAAACGCAGTACCGATGCCTGTTGTTCTGCCGCTGCGGGGGAGAGGCTCTCCTGGGGGAGGGCGGCGGTAGTGCGCTCCTTGACCAGATGGAGGAATCTCTGACGGATAGGTTCATGTGGCGTATCAGCTCGCTCAGCTTCCGGGAGTTGTTCGAACTGTCTGCGCCAATCGATCGGTACGCTTTCGGGATCCTTCAGGTAGCTTTCGTAGAGATCTTCGACAAAGGTGGCATTGCCGCCGGAGAAGGCGGTAGAGGATCTCAGCGCATCCAGAATATTAGTCATTTTCTCTGATAACCCGTGACGAGGGGACTGATGCATAACTTATTTTTGTGCAGGCATCAACAAAATATTCGCAACCTTTGGATGTTATCTGCAAGCGTACAGAAGACCTGCGCAATAATCAGACGCTATTTTGTTAAACTCTAGATGTCACAGAGCGCGAATGTAAGGTATGAACTTTGATATAATAATCAAATACACCCTTATTAAACTAGGCTTTTAAAGCTGTCAAGTGCCGGAACTGAGCCAGTGATTTGCCCCGTATCTCACTGCATGCTAATTAACTTTATGAGTATGATCACAGATACTGGGCCGCCACAAAGGACGGTCAGATAGGTCGGAAATATTGTCGGGTCAAGAAAGCAGTCGGTTAAGAGTCAACCTGAACACCATATCGCTGGAAGCGGACGTGGCGTACTTTGGTGCTCGTCTGGAACTGGTCGGTGAACCTCAGACCCGCTATCAGGCAGCTCAGTTAAAGGTCTATAAGGCACTTGAGGCGGCACTCTGCGACAATCTGAAGCGCCTTAAAAAGAAAGACGCCTGAGGCTTTTTTCCATCAGGCTCTAACTTCTGTTTTTCAGCATTTCATCCGCTGATCGCCATGGAAGGCTGAAAGCCGAGGCGATTAGTCCCCGATAGGCGTAGGCGCGGTTGTATGGCCGTAATTGCGACCG
>JAHXHT010000187.1 GCA_025656435.1 Candidatus Thiodiazotropha sp. (ex Gloverina cf. vestifex)
TCGCTCCCTAACGGTCGCAATTACGGCCATACAACCGCGCCTACGCCTATCGGGGACTAATCGCCTCGGCTTTCAGCCTTCCATGGCGATTAGCGACGGTTGCCATCGACTATCCCCCTGACGTACTCAACTTCCACAGCGCCCGGCCTGAGCCTGCAAAGCGGCTGAAGCATGAGCCGAAGCAGGGTAAGATCCGCTGGGATGCCTGGTTCCAGGGCAGGCTGTTTACCGAGTTTGAATTCACTAAGCAGGACAACCGCTGATCCATGTCACAACTACCCAAGATTCTCGCGCGAGACACGGTCTCGTGCTCACGCATCTTCCATGTCGAGTCGTTACAGCTCGAGTTTTCCAATGGCGAACATCGCACCTACGAACGCTTGTTAGGCGGCAAGCAGGGGGCAGTGCTGGTTGTGCCGATGCTGGATGACGACACCGTCTTGCTGGTGCGTGAATATGCCGCCGGCAGCCACGACTACCAGCTCGGTCTGCCCAAAGGACGCATGGAGCCTGAGGATGATGATCCCTTACCGGGAACTGCGTGAGGAGGTCGGTTATGGCGCCCGCGATCTGCAGACTCTCAATACGCTCACCATTGCGCCGGCCTACATCCAACACCATACCCATATCGTGCTGGCGCGTGACCTGTTTCCCGATAAGCAACCGGGGGATGAACCGGAACCGATTGAAGTGGTACCCTGGCGCCTTTCTGACTGGCAGGCGCTGATGGCGCAGCCCGATCTGACGGAAGCACGTTCAATTGCCGCCCTCTACATGACCCGGGATTTCCTACTATGAGTTCACCTCTTCCTATTGATGATCTTCAGCAGCTGGCACGTAAGGCAGGGAACGAAATCCTCAAGATCTATAACACGGAATTTGAGGTGGAGCGGAAGCAGGATAACTCTCCCCTAACGGCAGCAGACCTAGCGGCGCACAAGCTTATTGTCTCAACCCTGGAACGGCTCACACCCGAGATTCCTGTCCTCTCGGAAGAGTCCGCCAAGATTCCTTTCGATACCCGCCGAAAGTGGCAACGCTATTGGCTGATCGATCCCCTGGACGGCACCCGTGAGTTCGTCAATCGCAATGGGGAGTTCACCGTCAACATCGCCCTGATCGAGGATCATGAGCCCACTCTCGGCGTGGTCTATGCGCCGGTGCTGGACAAGCTCTATTACGGCATAAGAGGTGAGGGTGCCAGGAAGCAGGAGGGCCAGCAGGCTATAGAGGAGATACGGGTCGTCAACCAGCGCAGGCAGCCGACGGTGGTGGCCGGCAGCCGTTCTCATGCCGGCGATTCATTGATTCGCTTCCTGGATAATCTTGGCGAGCACGAACTGGTCAGTATGGGCAGCTCACTCAAGCTCTGCCTGGTGGCAGAAGGCGAAGCGGATCTCTACCCCCGCCTCGGCCCCACATCCGAGTGGGATACCGCGGCAGCGCAAGCGGTTGTCGAAGCGGCAGGCGGCAAGGTGACCACCCTCGATCTGCAACCGCTCAGATACAACATCAAGGACTCATTGCTGAATCCGCAGTTCTTCGTATTCGGCGATCACTCAGTAGCCTGGTCAGACTACCTCGCCTAACAGTTGCTAACACGAATTTGATCGTTGCTTTTCTCTGCATGTTCAGCTTTTTGCTCGAGTCAGCTATGCTTGGCAGAATAAACAAGTAAAACAACCGGTCCAACCCTGACAAGTGCGGAGGGGAGATCTAAAGGACTGGATACCGCTCCGGGCTCAAACCCTTTACCAAGGCGAGCCATCGACGATGACCAACTTGCTGACCAAGGGCTGCATGGCCCTCTGTGCTATATCGCTGGCAGCCTCCCCCTCCCATGCCATCGAATCGGAAGAGGATGTCTTCGCATTCGATGACTTTCCGCTGGAGGAGCTGCTCCAATACCCCGACTGGTTCAAGAAAAGCTTTCTCGATCTCCCCGAAGACCTGCAAGAGGCGCTTGACGAGGAGAAGCAGGGGATCATCGTCTATTTTGGTCAGAAACGCTGCGTCTACTGCAAGATGCTGCTGGAAACAAACTTCGGACTCAGCGACATCACCACCTATACCCGTCGCCATTTCGATATCATCCCCATCGATATCTGGAGTACCGAGGAATTGACGACTCTGGAGGGCACAACACTCTCGCAGAGAGCGTTCTCCATGCAGGAGAAAACCAACTTCACGCCATCACTCATTTTTTACGACAAAGCCGGTCAAGAAGCACTGCGATTACGCGGTTACTACCCGCCCTATCAGTTCCGGGCGGCACTGGAGTATGTGGCGGACAGTCACTACCAGCGGGAATCTTTTCCCGACTATTTGGCTCGCGGGGAGTCGGGTACCGCCTTCGAGCCAGGGGATCTGAATGAAGAGGATTTCTTCATTCCTCCACCACACAATCTGGACCGCAGCCGGTTCCCTGGGCAGCGGCCGCTGGTGGTCTATTTCGAACAGGGTAACTGCCATGCCTGTGATGTACTGCATGGGCAACCATTGCGCGATCCGGCCATTCACAAACTGGTACAGGGGTTCGACAATGTGCAACTCGACATCCGTAGCGACACACCGATCATTACCCCCAGCGGTGAAAGAACCAGCGCCAGCCAGTGGGCAAAGGATCTGGGACTGTTTTATACCCCATCATTGCTATTCTTCGACGAACAAGGCAAAGAGATTATCCGGGTCGACTCCGTGGTGCGCTTCTACCGCCTGCGAAAAGTGATCAACTACATCACCAGTCGCGGCTATCAGACCGAACCGAGCTATCAACGATGGCGAGTTAACAGCGGTTTTTAAGGCCGCTTAAACCTATCGACAGAATTTCCGGATATAGGACGCATACGTCTCCTGCCGTTCATGCAGCCGTTCATATTCGGAAGGCTTGTAGCCGGCTCTAAGCTTGCGCTCCACCCGCTCCAGCTGCCGCCGCTTTTTCCAGCAACGCTCATCGATGGCGCGTTTGTTATCTTTCTTCGGCTTTCTGTCAGTTTTTTCTGACACCTTTTTGAGACGTAGCCCAGGTACCGAAGGGGTCATCCCCCTGCTATGATCAGTCACTCTGATCATGGATTCATCGCCTTCAATACAGGCAGTCTGGCGAAATTCCGTGGCGCCATCGATAACACATCGGTAAAGCTGGATATCTTCTGCCAGAGCTTGGCGATAGCCAGTGGGAATCATGAAGAGTATCAGCAAGAGGGATGCTGTACGGCAGGTAAGGTTGGTTATGTGAATCATCACCCAAACTCCTTTTTAGGTTGATGCGAGGATTATACGGATGATACAGAGATCAATTCAAGAACCAGCCAGGCAGGCCGATAGCAGGTCATCACACGGTTAAATAAAGCAATGGATCTGGAACAAGAGAACCGAAAGCTATTTCGACAGCTGCGGGACCTCCGTAAGGAAGCACAGCGCAGCCAAGTTACGCTAGAGCGATTTCACACCAGGGAATTGGAATTGATGAGCGCCGATACCCTGGCGGAACTGCTCCATGTCATGACAGAAGGGATGCTGGTCTCATTCCGCGTCGATAGCATCCAGGTGCTACTGAATGACCCGGACCATGAAATACGACTACTCCTGAACAACAGCGGATACCCCGATTCTGCCTATGCCTTTCTGCGCTTTGTCGACGATATTTACACGATTAATCCCCGCTTCAGCAAACTCAACAGCCCCTGGCTCGGACCCTTCCTGACGCCAGACTTTGACAATCTCTTCGACGACACGGCGGGTCTGCGCAGCATGGCGATTCTGCCTATCTTTTGCCGCAACCGGTTGGTGGGCAGTATCAACCTGGGCAGCCGGGACGAAAGCCGCTTCTCCCGGGATCTTGCCACCGATTTTCTTGCCAGACTGGGGAAAATCTGTGGTGTCTGCCTGGAAAACACCATCAACCGGGAACGCCTCCTGATCAGCGGTCTGACCGACCCCCTGACGGAGCTGCACAACCGCCGCTACCTGGACCGCCGCCTGGACGAGGAGCTGGCCCGCGCCAGTCGTTATAACCAGCCCATGAGCTGCCTCTTCATCGATGCGGATCACTTCAAGCAGATCAACGACAACCATGGACACCAGGCCGGTGATACCGCTCTGCGGGAACTCGCCAACCGCATCCGCTCGCAGCTACGCGCCAGCGATGTAGCAACCCGTTACGGCGGTGAGGAGTTCGCCCTGCTGCTACCCCAGACCGGACTCAGCGAGGCGATGCTGCTGGCGGAACGGATCAGGCTCGAGGTGGCCAGCAACCCCATTCAACTCAATGACGGTAACCAGCTTGATGTGACAGTCTCCATCGGGGTCAGCGAGACGCTGCCAATGTTGGGAAAATCACGTCACAAGGAGGTTGGCGAGCACTTACTTGCTTCAGCCGATCAAGCCTTGTATCAGGCTAAAGCCAGGGGCCGCAACCGAATCGAGAGCCTGGTCCAGAATAGAAGCGAACCCGCTACCCGGCAAATCAAGATCGGCGACTGATCAGTCCTTCACCTGCTTATGGCTACCGTCGCAGAAAGGTGGTGTTTGGGTTCTTTTACAGCGACACAACCACTGTTCACCGCTTTTCTCAGCCTTGAATCCTAGCGGCTCAATACCAGAACCCCGGTGGGAACCGTCACAGAAGGGCTGAGTAGCTGAACGGCCACAGGCGCACCACCAATACTCTTTCCCCGCAACAAGATCTACACCCATGGGCTGTTTGGTGGCTACTACAGGTTTTTCCATTTTTTTCTCCTCAATGTTTGGCCACAGTGCAGTCAAACGGTCGTTATTGTCAGTATGAGTCTTATTAGGGAAGCTCTGAACGAATCGTTTGTCAGCGAACGTTTCCTCTCGCTTGCTTCAAAACTGCCATGAGCGAAGAAAAACAGTGCATTTC
>JAHXHT010000188.1 GCA_025656435.1 Candidatus Thiodiazotropha sp. (ex Gloverina cf. vestifex)
GGTCGGGGCATAACGGCTGTCGCGTTGGCGAGTCGATTTTGGGGACTCGGATGTCCCAAAATCTTTCACGAGGTAGCGACACGCTTGGAGTTGATCGACTTCTATGGTCGGCCCTCTTATGGCAACCTGTACCGGGTTTTATTCACATATAGCGGGAAGTATTATTGGTGTATTTCAGGTGATGAGAGGAATAACCACATCACTGCAGCAATCTTGGTTGGCACGTATTCCCCTGCCATGGATTTCAGTTGTGGTGGGTCTATTGTGCGGTCTTGTGACCTGGCTATTTCTTGATCCCATTTTAAATCAGCGCCTTGAAAAGATTTTTCAGGATAATCTGGCTTCCAGGCTAGAAGTCAGATCTATCGAGGCCCGTCATCGTTTTGAGAGTTTCCTGCGAGAATGGAGTAGTCTCGGCCACAGATTCGCCCAGCATTGGCAAGTAGTTGACCATCTCAGCTCCTCAGCCTGGGAAGACTCACTCGAATCACCCATCCGTTATAATCGTCGGCGCCCACCTGCATGGATTGAGTCCGGTCAACTTATTCTGAGTTCCATCGAACCCGATCAGGTGGTGCTGTTGGATTCAGATGGCGGACCCCGTGAAATATTTCAATCAGAGGCGCTGCCTTTTCCGTTGGAACGCTTAACGGACTTCTTTTCTGGCAGGGAAGAAGTGGTGATGACGACCATCCAACGGAAACCCTATCTTCTGGTCTGGTCCGGCATTCGCCGAACAGAGGGTTTTGATCCTGCGTTTCTGATGTTGGTGGTGGAAATTGACGACCACTTTCTGGATGAATCACAGCAGGCGGTTGGAGATCCCGATACTGTCATTGCGCTACTCGATTCAGAAAACCAAGAACTGATTGTGAGCAGTAATCGTAAAAGTGTTTTTACTACATCGCCTTTGGGGATTTGGAAAGAAGCCTATCTTGTAACTTCTCAAGCCCTGGTGGGCTATCAGGGTGTCGATCAGAACCTACTGTTCACGACCTTGATTTCCCGTGAGGCGACCATGCGGACCATGCAGAATATCTTGAGTTTGGCGCAGCAAGATCGCTTTATTGCAGCTTTAGTATTCATGGCGGCTTTTTCGCTGGTCTTCTTTCTCATTTCCACAAAGATCAGTCACGTGCTTCAGCGTATTTCACGATTTGGGCAGCAGGCCCTGGGTATTGAGCAGCCAGTGGTGAAACGTGGCAATCAGTTGCTTTTGCTGGAGAGCTGGATCAAGGCTTTTTTCAGGCAGGTCATTGTCGCTCGCGACAAGCTACGCCTGCAGCAGGAGGAGCGACTCAAAGAGTCCGAAGTTTTCAAAAGCGCATTGTTCGATAATTCCATGGATGCAATCATCACGCTGGACGAGCAGGGACAGGTGATTGAGGTCAATGGCACAGCTGTCAGAACCTTCGGTTTTGATCGGGAAAAATTGCTCGGAGGCCTCTTCGATAAGATCGCCATTCATCCGGACTATTGGGCTAAATATCGTCATATGTTGAGTAGTTGTGCACGCAAGAGCGGTAGCAATTTAGAGTGCCGCGCACAATCTATGGTCGCTGTCACAGGGCATGGAGAGGAGCGGGCAATTGAGTGTTCCGTGATATCGATTCACCTTTCTCAACAGACAGTATTCAATGTCTACCTGAGAGATGTGACAGGACGCAAACAGGCGGAGCGGGAAATTGCCAGTCTGGCTAAACTGGCCAGTGAAAACCCCAGTCCAGTGTTGCGCGCCAATAAACGCGGTGTCATTGTGTATGCAAATACTGCAAGCAAGCCATTGCTCGACTACTGGGGATGTGAGCGTGGCCAGACACTGCCGCGCTATTGGCAAAACTTGGTTAACCGGTCACTTACCGCTGGCGAAACGGAGGAGTTTGAGATCTCATTCGATGGACAGGTTTTCTCCCTCCAGCTCGCACCGATCCAGGAGCTGGATTATGTCAACCTTTATGCCCGTGACTTTACCCAGATGCGTAACGCGGAGATGCAGAGTCGACAGCATCAGTCGGAGTTAGTGCATGTCTGCCGGGTGAGTACCATGGGTGAGATGTCGACGGGTTTGGCCCATGAACTTAATCAACCGCTGTCTGCGATCATCAATTTTGCCAGCGGTTGTGTCAGGCGTATTCAATCCGGTGTCGGCGGTGAGGCGGAATTGGTGGATGCCATGGCACAGATCACCGTACAGGCGGAGCGGGCGGGAGAGATCATAAAGCGGTTGCGGGCACTGGTAGGCAAACGCCCCCAGGAACATGAGGTGGTGAATCTGAATCATATGGTGTTAGAGGTCGCTTCATTTATCGAGTATGAGGCCAATAGACATCGTGTTGAGGTGACCCTGGAGCTGAGTAAGGAAAGCCTTCCGGTCAAGGTCGATCTGGTTCAGATCGAGCAGGTGTTGTTGAATCTGGTACGTAACGCCATCGATGCGATGAAAATGGTAACATCCGGAGACAGAAAATTGCTTTTGAAGACAAGGCGTCTCGATGACTCCAGAGCAGAAGCTATCGTGCTGGATAATGGTCCAGGCATGGCGCGGGACACGGCAGAGCATCTCTTTGACGCCTTCTTTTCCACCAAGGAGACAGGTATGGGTATGGGCCTACCGATCAGCAAAAAGATTATCGAGGCTCACTATGGCGAGCTCTCTGTTGAAACCAGCGTGGGGGAGGGGGCAATATTTCATGTCGTGTTACCCACTGACCCTGCACTTGATTTACCGGGATTTTGATTATGAGTAGCCAAACAACCGTATTCGTTGTCGATGACGACCAGGCCATGCGCAATTCCCTCAAATGGTTGATCGAATCTGTGGCAATGAATGTTGAAACTTACGAATCTGCTGATGCTTTTATCCACAGTTACTATCCTGGGCGTTCCGGATGCCTGCTGCTCGATGTCCGTATGCCCGGCATGAACGGCCTGGAGTTGCAGGAGTACCTCACCGCCCATCAGATTGCGATACCGGTCATGCTGATGTGCCGATGGCTGTCAGGGCCATGAAAATCGGTGCAGTCGACTTCATCGAGAAACCCTTTAACGACGAACTGCTGTTGGAGAGCATCCGTCACGCCCTGGTGCTGGATGAAAGACAGCGTGATATGCAATCGCAGCGTGCCGAGATCGCTACTCGTCTGGCCCGTCTTACGCCACGGGAGCACGAGGTGATGGTGATGGTGACCAACGGCAGGGCCAATAAGGAGATCGCTTCCTCGCTGGGTGTCAGTGCAAAGACCGTGGAAGCCCATCGGGCAAGGGTGATGGAAAAGATGGAAGCGGGCTCTCTGGCCGAACTGGTCAGGATGGCGATACATGCCAATCTAACCATCGATGAAGAGACCCTAGAGGAATGAGCTGCGGCATAAGCTCCTCCCATGGGTGAAAGACTCATACGCCAACCCAAAGTGTTGGCGTGGAGTTTCTATGACTGGGCCAACTCCGCCTTTGCCACCACGGTGATGGCGGGTTTCTTTCCGCTCTTCTTCAAACAGTACTGGAGCGCCGAGGTCGTCGCTACCGAGAGTACCTTCCGTCTGGGTATGGCCAACTCCCTGGCCAGTATTCTGGTCGTTTGTGTGGCGCCACTGCTCGGGGCAATGGCCGATCAAGCCGGGGCAAAGAAACGTTTTCTGCTCATTTTCGCCGCCATGGGTATCGTCATGACCGGATCGCTCCCTTTAGTAGCCGAGGGCGCCTGGGTGATGGCGCTGGTGCTCTACGGATTGGCGGTGCTCGGTTTTTCCTGTAGTAATATTTTCTACGATTCACTGCTGATTTCAGTGACAAAAGAGCGGCATTACGACAGGGTTTCCGCCTACGGTTTTGCCTTTGGTTATCTGGGGGGCGGCTTACTATTCAGCCTCAATGTGATGATGATCCTCTTCCCCGGTTCCTTTGGTCTGGCTGGGACAGCAGAGGCGGTAAAGCTCTCATTTCTCAGTGTTGCCGTCTGGTGGGCACTCTTTTCCATACCACTTTTTCTCTGGGTGGAAGAACCTGTGACGGGTGAAGAAAAAAGAGGTTGGGTCAGTGCCGGTTTTAAGCAGTTATTCACCACACTGGGTAAAGTCCGCCAGTTAAAGATGACGTTCCTCTTTCTGCTGGCCTATTGGTGTTATATCGATGGTGTCGACACCATTGTTCGCATGGCGGTGGATTACGGTTTATCGATCGGCTTTGACGCGAATAATCTGATGGTAGCGCTGTTAATCACTCAGTTTGTGGGTTTTCCCGCGGCACTGGTCTTCGCCACAATTGGTGCGAAAAGAGGACCCAAGCAAGGCATCATGCTGGCCATATTCGTCTATCTGTTGATACTCCTATGGGCTTATCGGATGGATGCCATCTGGGAGTTCTATTTGCTGGCTGTGGCTATTGGACTGGTGCAGGGAGGGATACAGGCACTCTCACGGGCGCTCTATGCCAGACTGATTCCCCGGGATCAGGCAGGAGAGTTTTTTGGCTTCTACAATATGCTGGGGAAATTTGCCGTAGTTCTGGGACCTTTACTGATGGGTTGGGTCGGCGTACTGACCCAAGATAGTCGTCTCTCGATACTGGCTATTGGTATTCTCTTTGCACTCGGTGCGTTTTTACTCAGTCGAGTGGATGTGGATGCGGGGCAAAGCGCGGCGCGCAGTTTGGAGCAAAAGCTCTAGTTAAATTCTATGGCAGTTACAGCGAAATGGGAGATCCCTGCCAACCTGGGAGATAGTCTCTATCGCCGCCACTGGGTCGTGTTCGAACAGATCCAAGCGGGAATCACCCTTCTGAATAAGCTGCCTCACCAGACGCTGATCGCCATGGAAGGCTGAAAGCCGAGGCGATTAGTCCCCGATAGGCGTAGGCGCGGTTGTATGGCCGTAATTGCGACCGTTA
>JAHXHT010000189.1 GCA_025656435.1 Candidatus Thiodiazotropha sp. (ex Gloverina cf. vestifex)
GTTGTTTGCTTCATGGGGTCTATATAATGATTGGCCTAGAATGTGCACCATTATCCCTCAATCGATGGATTCGTTCAGAGCTTCCTTAGGCGTCTCTTGAGTGAACATGTCGCTGAAGGTGATGCCCGCGTCGATGGCTGCCTTGATGGTAGTGTTATCCGAGTGGCCCAGATCGACCCAGGAGATGAAGGCTTCACCAGCGCCGGCGCCACTGATCTGCTCCCATTTTGCGGCATAGAGTTGGCCTGCACTGAGTTCCTTCTCGTTGTCGGCGACAAACATAAACAGACCGGTGTTGGCGCCGTCATTCGATTGGTAAACCGTACGGCTGTCGGGCATGACGTAGGAGAGTTCATGGGCGAAGCGGCCCATGGCGAAGTGTTTCATGACTTCGTGATCACCATCGACTGAGGTGATGGCGATCTCAGGCACCCAGCCATAGTAGTAGCCAAAATTGGCGGCACTGGCGGCACTGGCGGCACTGGCGGCACTGGCGGCACTGGCGGCATCGTTGGTCAGACCGTTGTATTCGGCGATTGCCAGCATGTGTTGGTCGTGCCAGGTCTCGTTGCTGAACCACTGCATGTTGTCCTGCGCTGCCCACAGGGGACTGGTGGCATAGGCGGTGGCAGCGGCGTCGAAAGCGGCCATGGGCGGCTCATACTCTGTCTGAGCCCAGATGGGTACCCCAGGGTGTGGCCATACCGGCACAGTTGACGTAGGTGCCGTAAACGGCGGAGAAGTCGACCGGACGAGCGCTGACTGCGGTCAGCAGACCGGTGGCCGGGTCCTGATCGAGCTTGGTGATCCAGGCACCACCGACACTGCACCCCATATTGGTGACGGCGAAGAGGGCCTCGTCACCCAGTTTCTTATACTCGATTAGCGAGGTGTAGTCAGGGCCGCTGCCGTTGGTGCAGACGACGGGGTTGGTGCCGTCAGTGAAATCGCTTCCATCACTCTTCTTCCATGTGCCATAGACGGTGTTGCCGGTACCGCCGAGCAAAGGCAAAGCGTCGTTGGTGCTGATTATCGTGTTGGCATTAATGGCGTAGGTGGTGTCATCCACAGTCGTATCGGCACTGGAACGGGATGCTGCCTGTTCCGCTGCTGTGTCTGGTGTCCCCAGTTCAGTGAATGAGAGAGTGAATGGACGGGTGGTAAGATCCTGGCCATCCACACCGGTATTTCCATCATCCCCTTCGCAACCCGTGAGGAGGATGGAGGCACCAAGGATGACGGTTGTTATACCTATCGACAGCGTGGATAGGCGAAATGACTTTTTATTAACGATCATTGAGAGATTCCCCATAATTTTAAAACAGCGCAGGAAGTTTATGGGGAGGGTGTTGCTATTGAGTGTCACAGGCGTGACAGTTATTTTTCCATTTTCTTTCAGGTCTAAGAGGATCCACCGGAAGATCTTATGGTGAGTGAAGAAGGAAAAGAGGGATTGGTGGTGCCCAACTATGGTATTTTCCGTCAGAATAACCCTTGATAGTTCCTGGGCATGACAGCAAGCGGAATTCTCAAGTAGGATGGGTTTTTCTATGCCAAGCGTGAAAGAATGAAAATAATCATCCTGGGTGCAGGACAGGTCGGTCGTTCGGTGGCCAATGCACTGGTCAGCGAGGCCAATGACATCACCGTGGTGGATCAGAACGATGCGTTGCTGCAGGAGCTGCAGAACCGGCTCGATCTGAGTACGGTGAAGGGTCATGCCGGTCAGCCCGATGTCCTGCGTAGAGCGGGTGCCGAGGATGCGGATATGATCCTGGCGGTGACCAACAGTGACGAGACCAATATGGTGGCCTGTCAGGTTGCCTATACCCTGTTCCATACGCCTACCAAGATCGCCCGGGTAAGAGCCCAGGGCTATCTCGACTATCCCCGGCTTTTCGAACCGGAGGCCTTTCCCGTGGATGTGCTGATCAGTCCAGAACAGCTGGTTACCGACTACATCATTAAGCTGATCGAATTCCCAGGCGCCCTGCAGGTGCTCGACTTTGCCGGTGGCAGAGTACGCCTGGTGGCAGTCAAGGCTTATCATGGCGGTCCGCTGGTGGGTCATGCACTGAGTACACTCTACGAACATATACCGGATGTAGAGGCCCGGGTCGCGGCGATATATCGGGAGGGTGAGGTTATCCAGCCCCATGGCGATACCGTGATCAACGCTGAAGATGAGGTCTTCTTCCTCGCTGCCTCGGAGAATATCCGCTCGGTGATGAGTGAGCTGCGTAAATTGGAGAATCCGTATAAACGGCTCATTTTTGCCGGGGCGGGGAATATCGGCCGTCGTCTGGCTTCAGCGCTAGAGCAGAAATACCGGGTCAAACTGATCGAACAGGATCCGACACGGGCAAGAGAGATTGCCGAGCGTCTCGACTCAACCATTGTGTTGCATGGGGATTCGGCGGATGAGGATCTGTTGCTGGAGGAGAATATTGAGAACACCGACGTCTTCTGTGCCGTGACCAATGATGATGAGGCCAACATCCTGTCCGCCATGTTGGCCAAGCGCCTGGGTGCGGCCAGGGTGATGTCGCTGATCAACCGGACTGCTTATGTGGACTTGGTGCAGAGCGGGACCATCGATATCGCCATCTCACCTCAGCAGGCGACCATCGGCACGCTGCTGACCCGTGTGCGGCGAGGTGATGTGGTGCAGGTTCACTCTCTGCGTCGTGGTGCCGCAGAGGCCATCGAGGCGGTAGCGCACGGTGACCGCAGTTCATCAAAAGTCGTCGGTCGTGCGGTCGAGGAGATCAAACTGCCCAAGGGCACCACTATCGGTGCGGTAGTGCGAGGCGACCAGGTGCTGATCGCTCATCACGACACCATGATAGAGAGTGAAGATCATGTCATTCTGTTCGTGGTCGACAAGCGGCGCATCCGTGAGGTCGAGAAACTCTTCCAGGTTGGGGTGACCTTTCTGTGATGGTTTGGTGGGAGCGAGTGGGCTTGTGGTTGGTCAAGGTCGTTTACCCTATTTCTGCCGGTCTGATCTGAGACGGTATGCATCTCTCCACGGTACAACGCATTTTAGGTGTCCTGCTGATGCTCTTCAGCCTGACCATGCTGCCGCCACTGCTTTTCTCCCTGTGGGTGGACGACGGTGCATTGGTCGGATTCACCGATGCTTTTATCCTGACCTTCGGGCTAGGCCTGGGTATCTGGTTACCGGTACGTTATCGGCGACAGGATCTGCGGGTCAGGGATGGTTTTCTGGTGGTGGTGATGTTCTGGACCGTGCTGGGTCTGACCGGTTCGCTCCCGTTCCTGCTGGCGGAAAACTCCAAAATGGGGATCACCGATGCGGTTTTTGAGTCGGTCTCTGGCCTGACGACAACCGGGGCGACGGTGATTGTTGGTATCGATGAGTTGCCTACCTCTATCCTCTACTATCGTCAGCAACTACAGTGGCTGGGCGGCATGGGTATTATCGTACTGGCGGTAGCTGTGTTACCGATGCTGGGTATCGGCGGCATGCAGTTATATCGTGCCGAGACACCGGGGCCGGTTAAAGACAATAAGCTGACCCCCCGCATCACCGAGACAGCCAAGGCGCTCTGGTATATCTATCTGGGATTGACGATCAGCTGCACGCTGGCCTATTGGCTTGGGGGTATGAAGCTTTTTGATGCCGTAGGCCATGCTTTCTCCACGGTGGCAATCGGCGGTTTCTCCACCCATGACGAGAGTATCGGTTATTACGACAGCCGTGTGATCGAGATGATTGCGGTAGTCTTTATGCTGCTTTCCGGGGTCAATTTCGCACTCCATTTTCTGGCGGTAAGAAGGCGGTCGCTGAGGATCTATTTCGAGGATGCTGAATTTCGCGGCTATATCGTTACTTTGGGGATTGTTTTCCTGCTGGTTTCGACTGCGCTTTATCTAATGGGTGTCTACGGTACCTGGGACGAGTCGATCATGCGTGGTCTGTTTCAGGCCGTGTCCATCGGTACGACAACCGGGTTCACTACTGCGGATTATTCTCTCTGGCCTGGGTTTATCTCGATTCTGTTGCTCTTTACCAGTTTCGTCGGGGGGTGCGCCGGTTCGACCGGTGGTGGTATCAAGGTGATCCGGTTTCTGCTTTTGATCAAACAGGGTGTGCGGGAGATCAACCGGTTGATCCATCCCAATGCGGAAATCCCGATTCGTATCGGTGGCAAGACCATTCCCTGGCGGATAGTGGAGGCGGTCTGGGGATTCTTTGCCCTCTATGTGGCGAGTTTCGGCGTCATGTATTTGGCGTTGGCTTCTACCGGCCTCGATCTGATGACCTCCTTCTCGGCTGTGGCGGCGAGTATCAATAATCTGGGGCCGGGGCTGGGGGATGTGGGGTTGCACTATGCCACTCTCAATGATCCTGCTAAGTGGATTCTCTGTTTCGCTATGTTATTGGGACGGTTGGAAATCTTTACCCTGTTGGTGCTGTTGACGCCTGCTTTCTGGCGTAAGTGATTTTCAGTCGTGAAGGTGCTGTCTCCTACAAGCTCATGTTCAGACACAGTTGCCAAAGGCGATTAGGGCTAAGGGCGGTGCTGTCCGTCTCTTCAGACCAGGCACCAGCAGCCGATAGGATAGTCTGATACCCAAGGAAGCGAGGAAAGCGCAATGGATGGAAGCCAATCGAATAGACTCCTGAAAGATCTGCATAGCAACCTGCTGGCCGGGTTTCGCCTGGCCACGGGACGACGGATCTCAAAAGATGACTTCATCTACAATCTGGATCAGGGCCTGTGGCTGCTGGTCATAGTGATATGCCTGGAATTCGTCGCCAGCTACCTAGGGAAGCTCTGAACGAATCCATCGATTGAGGGATAATGGTGCACATTCTAGGCCAATCATTATATAGACCCCATGAAGCAAAC
>JAHXHT010000190.1 GCA_025656435.1 Candidatus Thiodiazotropha sp. (ex Gloverina cf. vestifex)
AACCCAATGAAAGCCAGAACAAAAAACAAAATCTGAATGATTTGCGTTATCAATACCCTTATTTCGAGTTCGACGGACGTCCGCTCCGCCATTTTCCAGTCAAGTCGTCACCAGACGGACTGACAACCCTTCCCATAAGAAGTTACCGACTCAGGTTTAACGGATTGTCCGGGGCTATACCCTCCATAAACGGAATGGAGCGCTCTTGATGGGTAACCTGATAGACCAGACCGATCCAGTTGCCAATCACAGCCTCTGCGGTATCGTGCCAGGTGTTGTCGATGGTTTCGAGCACCAGGGCTTCGGGGAATTCTGGCAGGGTGTCGCCTTGTAATCGTGCTGCCTCCATACGCTCCCGATATTCATTGAAGATCGCCTGGTTGCGCAGCGTGAAATAGTGCTCCGGGAAGGGTGGGTAGTCGTTACGCTTGCCGGCAATATAGAGATTGACCTCGCGTTTATACTCCTTCAGCAGACTGATGGTGTCGTACTCCGGATGCCCCTGAAAATAGACCACCCGAAAACCATCCCGGCTCACAGCCAGATGAACACCCGCCTGCTCACTCTGCACTAACACCTTGAGTCCGGCCTGTTCGAACTGTGCCGGGCTGATCTGATTATATCGAGAATGCGGCACGTCAAAGCGGGTATTGATGTCATTCACCAGGGGATGATGAAGGTCCATGACCCGGTGACTGTAGACACCCCAGAGTTTACCTCCCATGTGGGTGCGCTTCTGTCCATGATGGGACTGCACAACAGCATGCGTGGCAAGACAGGAACAGAGCACCGAAGTGACATTCTCATGCGCCCAGTCCACAACCTCGGTCAACGGCTCCCAGAACGCCTCCTGAGACAGATTGGGATGACTGACATTGGCGCCGGTGATGATCAGTGCATCGAGCCCTTTTTCCTTGATCTCCTCGAATGACTCGTAGTAGGCATCGATATGGGCCTGCGCCTTCTCTCCCCGGGGCAACTCTTTGAACGTGAAGGGGTGTAGAAAAAACTGGGCAATGGGATTGGCCTCTCCCACCAGACGGAAAAACTGCCGCTCGGTCGCCTCAATGGCCGCATCGGGCATCATATTGAGCAGCCCGATATGCAGTTCCCGGATATGTTGATGGGTGGCACGCTCAGGTGTGAGTACGTTCTGACCCTCTTCACGCAGGCGTGAGAAAGCCGGTAATTCAGTATGTGCAACCAGTGGCATGTCAGGTATCCCTTTCTATAACCTGTTCCAGTAGTTGAAGAAAGTCGGCCTCGCTCTTGACCTGGGCAAGTGCCTCGGTATTGACCGTATAGCCATGCTCGGCTGCGATCGCCTCATAACGTGGAATCCTTGCGCGGAACAGACGCGGGAAGACCCAACTGGTGAAATCCATCGGATCGATGAGTGAAGCATACCCAATCCCCTTCATCTCCATGTAGATGCCCAGCTGCTCATCGAGGAAGCCTTCGCGATAGTAGAGCGGTTTCGGTGATGAGACCGAGCGCGCGATCAAGGCTGCCTCATCCGCCTTGCTGGCGCGGATATAGAGGATCAGCGAATGCTCAGCAAGAAAATCAAGCAGACCGGGCTCATCCAGCTCACAGAGGCTGCCCCCCACATCGTTGATAAAGTGCGGATAATCGTAGATCAACTGAGCTTTATGCATAAAGCCCGGCACATCGTACATGGCAGCGATCTCCGCCTGCCTGTGGAGTTGCTGCCTGCGCTTGAACTCCGTCAGGCCTATACCCCCCAACTCGGGATTACCGACCATCCCCAAAAACGTGGAGACCGGTTTTAGATTATGGAAGGTGATGTTGTTTCGAATGAAGATAGAATCAGAGCGCAGCAGATCACGCAACATCGGGACGCGTATGGCCTGTTCCTTGAAACTATCGAGAATCGGCTCATCCAGATAGCGCGTACCGATCCGGTAGTCCCCGGAATAGTGGAACCAGTCTTTTTTCCTTAACTTGTTGGCCAGCCGGGTCTTACCCACGCCGGACATTCCCATCAGCGTTACACACTTGCGATCCCAGGCACGGAACTGATCAACGCTAAATTTCACAAATCTCTCTCCTCACAGTCGAGGCGACAATTCTACGGTCTGGAGCTCAGTGTGGAAAGCCATTCACCGTTTTGTTTGTCCCAATTCCCTGTTTTCCATTAACGAAAGAAAACTGAATGACGATAGCGCCACTGCCAGGTGATCTCCTAATCAGCGACAAAACTTTCATGACAAATGCCAATAGCCGGTCTGTATGGCCGCGTCAGCAGGCTAAGATCTGAGCACTTAGAGAATTCGCATAGCAATAGTTAATCGGTTAACATTCTAGGAATTTATTTCACATTCAATAAGGATTATTCTCCTGAATAGCTGTTATGGTTGGATCCGAAGCGGTAACAAGTGATTGTACCGCTGCCAGTCCGGCGGCTATTACATGATCAGGAGCATCGAATAGCCCAGGGTAAAGCATTGGCTGCCCTTGCCGCTATTCCTGATTCGGGGCAAGCGTCAGACGTATGCCGAAGTTGCGTTTTTATTGAGGGCTATTATCGCTATTGCTATGTCTAACGTACTCATCATTGATGATCAGTCAATAACAAGGATGATCTTACAAGAGCTGATTGGGTCCATAGACAAGGATGTCTCCACCAAGTGCTACGCAGACCCCACCGAAGCACTCGAATGGGCGAAGCAAAATGATGTCGACTTGGTCATTACAGATTACAAAATGCCGCAAATGGATGGCGTTGAGTTCATCAAATGGTTTAGGCGGATTCCCGGTTTCAACGATGTACCGGTTATGATTGTGACCTGCATTGAGGATCAATCAGTCCGCTATCTCGCCCTTGAATCCGGCGCCACAGACTTTATCACTAAACCCATTGACCATACTGAGTGTAGGGCACGCTGTAATAACCTGCTGACCATGAGCCGGCAGCGCAAACTGATAAAGGACAGAGCGTTACTGCTGGAAGGTGAAATACGCAAGACGACACAAGAGCTTCATGACCGGGAAGAGGAAACCCTGATCCGATTGGCGAAGGCGGGTGAATATCGGGATGAGGATACAGGAAACCATATCCACAGAATCTCCCGCTACTCCCGGCTGATTGCGGAGAAACTTGGGCTATCTAAGGAACTGTGTGATTTGATCGCCCAGGCCTCTCCCATGCATGATATCGGTAAAATAGGCATACCGGATGCGATTTTATTGAAACCGGCACGCCTTACACCCGAAGAGTTCGAAATCATGAAGCACCATACCGTTGTAGGTTTCGACATACTCAAGGACAGTCCGTCGATCTATCTGCAGACAGGTGCCGTAATCGCCTTGAGTCATCACGAAAAATTTAGCGGGGAGGGTTATCCTCGCGGGCTCAAGGCCGATAAAATACCACTTGAGGCAAGGATCGTTGCCGTAGCCGATGTATTTGACGCATTAGTGACAAACAGACCCTACAAAAAGAGTTGGCCCCTTGAGAAGGCTTTTGACTACATAAAGGAAGAACGTGGCAACCACTTCGATTCGGATTGTGCTGAGGTTTTCCTACAGGAATCCGACACGGTCATCTCGATCCATAATTCGCTGAGTGAAGATACTTAAACTCCCGCATCGGACGCTAATGGATTACAGGTGATGTCAAACTCAAACAAGAGATCCGGCTTAGCAATCAGCGACTCCTTGGTTTCAATTGCCGTCATCTCAAGTGTATTGCTACTTTTTTCTCAAATGTTGGCAAGTCCGCTCGAACTATGGGAAACACTGCTTTCGGTATCTGTCATCGCACTTGTCTTGACGCTTGTCACTATCCGCTTGAAATCGGGCAGCTCAAACAGCCCGTCCGTGACATCTGAAGATATTCAATCATCTCTGCAGCAAAATTATCTCACTGAAGCACAAATCACTTCCCCACATCGGCAGATAGGCTCTACACAGGGCACTTTATCTGAACACGCATCCACCGGCAGCGAAGATGTTTTGATAATCTCCAGAGACCCAAGGCATATCGACCCCATTACAGACTGTCTACGAACATGGGGCAAGCGTTATGCTACCTCTGACAACAGTATCCAGGCCCTTTGCAGGCTCATGAATCATGACAGCTCTCACACGCTGCCCGGCATACTGATCGTGGATACCCAGCGGCTGGACATAGCACCAGCCCACCTGCCATCCCTACTAAAAAACGAGCCAAGACTGGCATCTATAAAACTACTCTTTCTAGGCAACCCACAATCCCGAGACGATAGTCACAAGCTACTGAAGGCAGGCTATACAGGGCTGATTGAGACCCCTGTCAATAAATCTCAGCTATTCTCAATCATCGAGGGACACGGGGGTCAATCAAATGATTCGGATAACATCGTTTATCTGACGCGTTACTACAAAAATCGCAATCAACGACAACCTCAGAAAACCATTCTGCTAGCTGAGCAGAACACTACGGAAAGAAACCAACTTGAAAAAGTTCTCCGTGGTACAGGCTATCGTGTAAAAAGTGTAGCAAACGGGGAACAAGCGCTGGAAGCCTTGGAACAACAGTCTTTCGATATGGCTGTCATCAATTTACAGCTACCTATCATGAACGGCACACAGGTCATCAAGCTACACCGCTTTACCACGCCTCACCAGCATTGGGTTCCATTCATAATAATCACTAACCAAAACACCCCAGCCACGCTGAGACTTTGCCGGGAACTGCAAATCAGAACCTGTCTGTTCAAGCCAGTACCCGCCGAAGAACTCCTTAACATGATCAATGCTGTTCCGGTAATCCCCCCATTAATAATGGGACTCAAAAGTAGTCACTGTTAAGCTGTCTGAGCCAGCTTCTGTATCGGGGTGATTCCACCTAAT
>JAHXHT010000191.1 GCA_025656435.1 Candidatus Thiodiazotropha sp. (ex Gloverina cf. vestifex)
TAACAGTCACAATTACGGCCATACAACCGCGCCTACGCCTATCGGGGACTAATCGCCTCGGCTTTCAGCCTTCCATGGCGATCAGCGGAGGTTGGTAAGTCCATCGATTCTGCCAATCCGCAAGCAGCCACCGCACCACCATAGTTCATCTGACTGAGCACATTGGCCAAGGTATTACCACCCGCCACGTCGATGGCGCCTGCCCAACGCTCCCGCGATAATGGCTTTGCCTTGCCGGAAAACTCATGCCTGTCGACGATTTCCGAAGCACCAAGACCTGTCAGATAGGCTTGCTCCTCCGGGCGTCCTGTCGCAGCAAAAACACGATAGCCGGACTTGGCAAGCAGTGAAACGGCCACACTACCCACACCACCTGCCGCGCCAGTCACCAAGATATCCCCGGCATCAGGCGTCAGGCGTCAGGCGTCAGGCCATGGTTTTCCAAAGCCATGACGCATAACATCGCTGTATAATCGGCAGTGCCTATCGCCATAGCCTGGCGGGCACTAAATGTTTCAGGCAAGGGGACCAGCCAGTCTCCTTTCACTCGAGCGACTCCTGCAAATCCACCTGAATGGACCTCCCCCACACCAAATCCGTTGAGCACCACCCTGTCACCCGCGTTGAACCGGAGGTTTTCTGAACTGATCACCTCACCGGCAAAGTCGATACCGGGCACCAGTGGAAAGCGTCTCACTACCGGGGCCTTCCCTGTCATGGCCAAGCCGTCTTTATAGTTGAGCGCCGAGTATTCAACCTTCACTGTGACATCCCCCTCCATGAGGTCATCGGTGGAAATAGTACATAAATCAGCGGATTGGCCATTCTCGGTTTTGCTGATCAGGTAAGCAGGAGATGTTGTGCTCATCATTATTCTCCTCTCATATATCGTGCCGATATTATTTGTCTGACAAATACATGTCAAACAAACCGGAATTCGATGGTACTATGGCCCTATCAATGCCATTAACAGAGATGTAACCGGTGCAAGAAGAACCCATTATCAAGAGCAGTATTTCTAAACAGATTGCAGACCAGCTACGCAATTCCATTATCAATGGACGGTTTAAAACAGGCGAGCGTCTGCCGACAGAGGATGAGCTGGCCAATCGATACGGCGTCTCCCGCGCTACAATTCGAGAAGCCCTGAAGCGTTTGGCCGCACAGAATCTTGTGCGCTCCCGCCGCGGACCTACAGGTGGGAATTTCGTCAATCAACCCACTCATGAAGAGTTGGCGGAATCGCTCAGTGGCGCAGCGACCCTTTTGGTCAGCTTAGGCAGCATGGATATAGAAGAGATTGTTGATGCCAGGCGCGTTCTGCAAGGGAGTTGCTTAAAATTGGCCGCTCAACATGCCAAGCCGGAACAAGTACAGAAGGTGCAAGCCGCCTTAGTGCGACAAAAGCAAGTGGGAATTTCTGATGAGGCCTTTTGTCATGCAGATGTTGCCTTTCATCGCGCACTGGTTGATGCCGCTGACAACAGCATGATCAGATTTGTCATGTACACCACTATTGAGGCCCTGGTACCAATCACCAATATGGTGTTGTCCTATGTCAAAGATCGGCATGAGATTATCGCCATCCATGAACGTTTACTCTCAGCACTTGAGCAGAAGCGGGAAGACGAGCTTGAGATCGCATTAAACCAATTACTGGACTACCTGATGGAGAGCTTCAGGCTTGCTCAGATTCAGCGCTCGAAGTACCAAAAACCACCCTCCGGCTCCAACTGATCTGACCAGAGAAAGTCACACCCCAGCACCTGAGGACTAAACGCTGTGCAGCGATTATCCCTATCCTGGGTTTTACAGAAAAATCACTCCACTAAGACTTCGTGCTCAACAGTCTGAACCGACAGTCCCAGCGCCTGCTTGAGCGCCTCTGCGGGAAAGGGTTTAGACAGGCAGGTCTCCGCACCGGCTTGGGTGATTTCAAGGCGATTCTCGTTGGTACAGAAGCCACTCATTGCGATAACCCTGATGAAACGGGTCTCTTGATCTGCCTTGATGATTCTACACACCTCAAAGCCATCCAACCCGGGCATTTTCAGGTCCAGCAGGACAACATCTGGTTTGAAGCGGGGAATGAGATTACCCGCCATATAGCCGGAATTGGCCATCTCCACAGATGAAACTTCAGGCAAATCATCGAGATATTCCTTGATGAACAAAGAAAATTGTTCATCGTCGTCGACAATCAGAATACGCAGTGAGAAATCTTCCGGCAGGTCAAGACTGATGCCTTTCCTTTTAGCCAAGCGTAATACTTCACTCACCGGATAACGTCGATGTCCACCTTCCGTCGTTTCAGCCCGCAGGATACCCCGGTTTGTCCAACCTCTGAGTGTGGCGGGCGTTACACCCAGAATTTTTGAGGTGTTGCCTGGCGAAAGATAGAGCTTTTTCCAAGGCTTGCAATACATAACAGGTACTCTTGTTACCCTAAAATAATCATATACCTAATTTGTTAAAAAAAACCCTGAAGCGGAATCAAAAAAGTGATCTGCATCAAGCAAAGTGTGTACTCATCGTGTTCCGCTGTGTTGAGATGACCCGTCCAGTGAAATCTGCAAATAGGATCAAGCTAATCGGGACACAGTGAAGGTTCGTCAATTCACATGCCGTATTTTGTGTAAATCTCTTTCCGAATCGGACACAAACATACGGCGCCATTTCCAAAACCCGGCCCGTAGCCGCAATCTCTACATTGTTCACCAAAAATGATCATCACTGTGCTCTCATCATCTACGAAATCGATTTTGCACAGGTTGAATTCAGAGTCCTCAAGAGCAAGCATGGCAGTCCAGACATTGGGTTGCCTCAGCAACCACCTCAGGATCAATATCAAATCGTTTTTTGCCGTCCAGAGCAGACTCCTTGCCTATCGGCGATACTCAACTGGCTTTATCACTATTCTGTTAATTTTTTTTGTCATTCGCATTAAAAATTCTCAATATCTGACGTTTTAATAACAACAAACTGCCGGATGACATCTCTACAAAGACGATGAATCGGGGATTGGTATTTACTGACTTTTCGATGAAAAAATGGCATGACAGGAAAAGCCAAGAACTGAAGCCTTCCCTACCAACAGGGCTTCAACAGCATGATAGAGGGCATCCGGCGATAAGCACTGGATAAGTCATCCATTGTCAGGCATTAAAATGCACCCTGGGCAAATCATAAGCGCTAGATTTATCTGGTAGGTATAGAGCAAACGACAGCTATCAAATCAACTTAATAACCTAAGTTTTTAACAACAGAAGCAGCCATTCAATCCGTAGCACTACAATATATGCACACACAAAACGTCGAAATATTTTACACTTTAAACAACCAAGAATGTTAGTTGGGTATTTAACTGACTGAAGGCTATAGGAATAAAAATCCTGGCGTGGAAATTGCTATTTTTATCTTACGGATGTTTGTTTTTAGCACATAAGGATTTAGCAAAATGCTAAGATTTTTTCTTCTAACACTGCTGGTAGTAATCTGCCCAGAATCTAATGCCTCCGCGATATTGAAAACGGAACTAGGTGTAATATCAGCCACCATGGGATCAGCTTATCCCAATCTTCCAGGTTCCCCTGTTTACACAGAAAACGTACTTTCAGACGTACTAAAATCGAACTTTTCGAACGAAGAGCACAATTCCACCCCCTACCCAAATCTAGGATGGGTTAGATGGGACCTTTCGGATCAGCGCTTTGCATTTCAGGCAGGACAGGAAGTATGCATAGATTGTGGTTTTGACAATCAAGGATACGGGGTTTCTAACCTTGACATCCTTTGGGTTTTCTCTGTGGAAGGCGATGATGGTGTATTGCAACAAGATTTATTCAGTGGTACAGGAACCGTAAAATCTACCCTTACCGATCTAACGGATAGTTCAGCATTTACGGGCTTGTCAGTGCCAGGTGGATTCCAATACGCAGGAGAGAAAACCAATCTGCTGAATGACCACACCTATATGATCCATGCCAGCCTCAGCAACCAAGCTTTTGGCGACGGATTCGAAGCAGAGTATTTCTTATCCTTAGAAGATGCGAAAATTACCATACCAGAGCCTGGCCCTTTATCACTGTTACTATTTGGATTGGCAGCCATTGGCGTTGTCCGAAAAAACGCCTCCCCTCCTCAGTGCTGCAGACACCTCACAACCTCATTTTGGGACCGTTGGTATAGCTAGGTCTTTTACACATCACTAACCCTCCCTCTGTCTTAGGCCCATAGGAGCCCACCGAGTTGGTTCCTATGTCTTGTTTGGAATTGGGGTTACGGAGCTCAGCCAAGTGAGCCCATACTGAATGACAAAATACGGCTGAATTTGAACTTGATCGCATGCACTACGCTTACGGATCGCAGCCATAAAAAGACCCCACTGTGACGGAATTGTGTCAGTGAGGCTTTTAGAAAAGGGGCTAGTATTGCTAACCCCTTGTTTTTATTGGTAGGCGCGATTGGAATCGAACCAACGACCTCTACCATGTCAAGGTAGCGCTCTAACCAACTGAGCTACGCGCCTTTAAGACGGCGAATCATATAGCTGGTCCTTGCCTATTGCAACCCTTCATGGATTACCTATTGATTGCCTCTGATCTATAGCCTATAAACAGGGCGCCTAAGCGCCCGCACAAGACACCATGGGTAGTTTAAACAACCAGATCTATCTGTTGCAGGGTACCGGCGACGCCATCTTCATCCAGATAGAGGCCGCTCTCTCTCACTACACCAAGCAGTTGATTATCAGCCGCTGATCGCCATGGAAGGCTGAAAGCCGAGGCGATTAGTCCCCGATAGGCGTAGGCGCGGTTGTATGGCCGTAATTGTGACTGTTAGG
>JAHXHT010000192.1 GCA_025656435.1 Candidatus Thiodiazotropha sp. (ex Gloverina cf. vestifex)
TGTAGCTCAGTGAGGCGAAAGTTGTTTGCTTCATGGGGTCTATATAATGATTGGCCTAGAATGTGCACCATTATCCCTCAATCGATGGATTTGTTCAGAACTTCCCTAACAGTCACAATTACGGCCATACAACCGCGCCTACGCCTATCGGGGACTAATCGCCTCGGCTTTCAGCCTTCCATGGCGATCAGCGGCCGTCGTGCCGGTAGTGGCTCCATCGGCATGATGTTCAATAGCTGGCTGCACCACATTGAGCACGCCGGTAAAAAGCACCGTTGAACGATTGATCAACAAAACAGTCATACCTGCCTGAAGACCCTTGCCAAACTCACTATGCACCTAAAACAGCTGCTGACGCTCTTACTTGCCTTCTATATCACCGGCTGTGTCTCCATGGCCACTGACCGTTTGGCAGGCAATCTCACAACCGCGATGTTGAATCAGACCGACCCCGAGATTGTTCGCAGTGGTGCACCCGCCTATCTCCTTTTACTCGACTCTCTGATTGAGGGTGATCCCGAAGAACAGGGGCTCCTGTTTGCCGGCGCAAAACTCTATGGTGCATATGCAGGCGGTTTGGTCACCGATCCTGAGCGTAAAAAAGGTCTAACGACGAAAGCACTGGACTATGCTGGCCGAGGCCTCTGCCCGGAAACCCCTGAACTCTGCCAATCGATGCATCAACCCTATGAGGCTTTTTCCCATATCCTCAGGGAGACGGATGAAGACGAGATAGAAGGCATCTATCTCTACGCCACCAGCTGGGCAGGCTGGATTCAGGCCCACTCGGACGACTGGAATGCGATTGCCGATCTGCCAAAAGCGAAGGAGATGCTCTACTGGGTGGTTGAGCAGGATCCCGCTTATGACAACGGCAGGGCTCAGCTCTATCTCGGCGTAATCGACAGCCAGGTGCCACCCTCTCTGGGTGGCAAACCGGAGATAGGACGCAGTCATTTCGAGTCAGCTATCGCTTATTCAAATGGCCGCGATCTGATGGCAAAAGTAGAATATGCCCGCCACTACGCCCGACTGGTCTTCAACCAGTCACTGCATGACCGGCTACTCAACGAGGTCGTTCAGGCAGATCCGGTCTCTCCCGGACTTACCCTGAGCAACACCATGGCTCAGCAACAGGCAACCCAACTGTTGCAGGACGATTATTTTTAAGGAAATCACCCATGACCCGCTTGATAACGACCCTATTCCTGCTCTCCTGCGCAGCAATGCCTGTACACGCTGCGACCACCCTAAAAATTGCCACAGTCGCACCGGATGGCACCAGCTGGATGAAACAGATGCGCCTGGCGGCAGGCGAGATAAAGAAAAAGACCGACGGCCGCGTCAAATTACGTTTCTACCCGGGTGGCGTCATGGGCAATGACAACAGCGTCTTGCGCAAGATTCGGGTCGGACAGCTGCATGGCGGCGCACTCACCGGTGGCGGACTCACCGCCATCTATTCAGACGCCCATGTCTATACCCTGCCATTTCAATTCCGCGACCTGCCGGAAGTGGATACAGTTCGACAACGCATGGATCAGCAGATTATCGGTGGCCTGCAGCAAAAGGGATTCATCAGTTTCGGCCTGAGTGAGGGTGGCTTCGCCTATCTCCTCTCAAGCTCCCCGGTCATGACCACCGATGACATGCGTGGACTCAAAATCTGGATCCCTGAGGGGGATGAGGTCAATGCCCGTATGTTTAATGCCCTCGGTATTTCGCCCATCCCGCTACCCGTCACTGATGTCATGACCGGCCTGCAGACGGGGCTGATCGATACCATCGCTAGCTCTCCTATCGGCGCCATCGCCCTACAGTGGCACGCCCGGGTAAAATATCTCACCCAGGTGCCACTGGCCTATCTCTACGCCACCCTGGTCATCAAGGAGAAGGCCCTCGCCCGCCTTGATGAGGCCGATCGCCGTATCGTGACAGAGACGCTGCAAGCGACCTTCTCAGAGATCAACAACATCAACCGGCGTGACAACCAACAAGCATTGGCGGCCCTGAAGCAACAGGGGATTACCTTCACTCAGCCCACACTGGCGCAACAGCAGGCCTGGGAGAGCCACGCCAACGGCATCCTCAAGATGCTTGCATCCCAAGGGGTATTCAGCAATAAGATGCTCTCTCAGATGCAGGATATAATCAGTACACAGCGCAGCAACAAGACAGCGGATTAACTACTGGTGTAAGAGACGCCCTCAGCATAGTTCAACACTCGAACTATTATGGGATTGCGTCGTCATATCAACGCTGCGTCTCCGGCCAGTTTCTGTCACACTCTACTACTGCCCACACTTTGAGACCCGACAGGAACCCGCCACCATGTCCCCATCTAATTTGTTTAAACCCGATCAGGCTGAAGGACAAGATGAACGGTTCGATACACTATTAACGCACAAAAATATCACCATAGAGCGCATTCTCAGTCCCCCGGAGACGGTGACGGAAATCAATGCACAATCCCACGATGAGTGGGTCTGTGTGTTACAAGGTGGCGCCCGACTGGAGATGGGAGAGAGTGTTCATCAACTGCACCGCGGTGATCAGATCCTGATTCCCGCCAACACCCCACATCGTGTACTGACCACCAGCCATCGACCCCACTGTCTATGGCTGGTGGTACATATCCGATAAAGACGCTACACACCACGACAGAAAAAACCTATACGCTGCTGGTTATGATCGCCATCTTCGAAAAATTAAAAGGACTTAGCATACGGCTGGAAGAGGGCCTGATGGCGCTCATGCTGAGCATCATGATTCTGCTGGCAACTGGCCAGATCCTACTAAGGAACGTCTTCGATACCGGCTTCTTCTGGGCCGATCCCACATTACGCCTGATGGTTCTCTGGCTTGCACTGCTGGGTGCCATGGCAGCCACTCATGACGATCGTCACATTCGCATCGATCTCTTCTCCCGTTTTCTGAATGCCCGCGGCAAGCAAATTATCCAGAGTATTAACGACCTGTTCAGCGCCGCTGTCTGCGCTGTCATCAGTTGGCATGCCGGCCGTCTGGTCCACTTGGAATGGCAGGACGGCACGCAACTCTTCGGCAGTCTGCCTGCATGGCTGGGAGAGATCATTATCCCTATAGGTTTTGGCATCATGGCGCTACGCTTCTTCTTTAGCGTACCCGTGCGCCTGATTCAGGGCACCAAGCCATGATCGTTGTTTTGGGACTGATACTGCTCGCACTCTTCGGCGCACCCTTGTTCGCCATTATCGGCGCCAGTGCCCTTTGGGGATTTTATCAATCCGAGATCGATCTCTCAGTGGTGGCCATTGAGTTCTTCCGCCTTGCAGAGATGCCGGTGCTGCTGGCCATCCCGCTTTTTACCTTTGCCGGCTACCTGCTGAGTGAAAGCAATGCACCTCACCGGTTGGTGCGTCTCACCCAGGCACTGCTCGGCTGGCTGCCGGGTGGTCTTGCCTTTGTTGCGTTGGTCGCCTGCGCCCTCTTCACTGCATTTACCGGCGCATCGGGCGTAACCATCGTGGCTCTCGGCGCCCTGCTTTACCCGGCATTGAAGGAAGCGGGCTACCGTGACAATTTCAGCCTGGGGCTGGTGACAACCTCAGGCAGTCTCGGATTGCTCTTCGCACCGGCCTTGCCGCTGATCCTCTATGCCGTGGTTGCCCAACAACTGGGTATCGGCGGATCCATCAGTGTGGAGGATATGTTTCTCGCCGGACTACTGCCCGGTCTGCTCATACTGCTGATTTTACTGGCCTGGAGCTATTGGTCGAGCCGCCACGTGGCGCTGGCGGTTTTCTCCAAGAGTGAGGCTTGGGCTGCGCTGAAAGAGGCGGCCTGGGAGATCCCCCTGCCGGTAATCGTTCTTGGTGGCGTCTACAGCGGCTATTTCGCCATCTCCGAAGCCGCGGCGGTGACCGCTTTCTACGTCCTCATCGTCGAAGTCTTTATCCATCGGGAGATCTCCCTGCGTAAACTGCCGGCCGTCATGAGAGAGGCCATGCTGCTGGTGGGCGGAATCCTCATCATCCTGGGCCTGTCACTCGCCTCGACCAACTACCTTATCGACCAGGAAGTACCCACAGCACTCTTTGCCTGGTTGCACGAACGGGTCTCCGATCCGCTGACTTTTTTGATTCTGCTTAACATCTTTCTGCTTGTCCTCGGCACCATGCTCGACATCTTCTCCGCACTGGTGCTGATGGTGCCACTGCTGCTGCCTGTTGCTTTGCAGTACGGTATCGACCCGGTCCACCTGGGCATCATCTTCCTGACCAATATGCAGATCGGCTACTTCACCCCGCCAGTGGGTATGAATCTGTTCATCGCCAGTTACCGTTTTGACCGGCCGGTGACCGAGATCTACCGCGCCACCCTACCCTGGTTCCTGCTTCTGTTTGGCGCGGTGATCTTGATCACCTATTGGCCCTCGCTCTCACTGGGCCTGCTGGGACGCAATTGAGGCCAGAAAGTTCGAACCCCACCAACCCGAGCATAATCAGCACCGTGCCCGCCCAAATTTTGGCATCGACCACCTCTCCATTGAGCCATTGACCCGCCAACAAAGCGATCACCGGCGTCATCAAGGTAATCAGCGCCACCCGGGTCGTCTCCACATGCCGCAGCACATAGAAATAGAGGGCAAAGCCGAGGACCGATCCGGTGATGCCAAGATAAAGACAAGCGTGTCGCTACCTCGTGAAAGATTTTGGGACATCCGAGTCCCCAAAATCGACTCGCCAACGCGACAGCCGTTATGCCCCGACC
>JAHXHT010000193.1 GCA_025656435.1 Candidatus Thiodiazotropha sp. (ex Gloverina cf. vestifex)
ACAGTCACAATTACGGCCATACAACCGCGCCTACGCCTATCGGGGACTAATCGCCTCGGCTTTCAGCCTTCCATGGCGATCAGCGAAGGATAACTTAATGGTTATTTTGGGAATTATTTCACATAAATTATGGAATTTAAATCAGTCCATACACAATAAAACGCCTGACCATGGCCGGACAAAATACCTGTAAACAGGCCCTAGTAGTAAGTACCGAAGTAACTTCCAACCCTGGAACTTCTCGATTTGTTTAATACCAGTCCAATCGCCTTGTCTGCATCTAACCGTGATAGCGAGTCTTTCACTGCGCCTACCGGTGTTTGCCCTGCCTCCACAACGAGCAAAACCTGGCCCATCAAGTGATTTAACACACGCGCTTCACTGGTGGCCAGTATCGGAGGTGAGTCAAACAGTATGATCCGATCGCTATACCGTTCAGCCAATTCAGTCAGAAGGCGTTCCATTGCCTGACTTGCCAGCAACTCTGTCGATTTCGTGGAGCTGGTGCCGGCCGGAATGATTTTTAATTTAGGATTTTGTGTATCGAGAATAACATCACCGACAGCGCAATTGGGGTCTTCCAGTAAATCGATCAAACCTCGCTTGTTTTCAGCACCAAGTAGCTTGGTCAGTGATGCCTTGATCACATCGCCATCAATCAACAACACGGTTGCATCCATTTCAGATGCGATACTAAGACCTAGATTCATTGCGGTAAACGATTTTCCTTCAGCAGGCAAAGAACTCGCAACCGACACCAGATTCCCATGCGGAATCGGCGCCGCTCCTTTGCCGAATGCATTCATGACCACAGGGCGCTTGATGATTCGATATTCTTCCAACAGTTGTTTATTTTCAGATTCGGGTACGGCATACCCTAAATCGGAAAGTACCCGATAATCCAACGTGAGTTTGTTGTTTGGAGATTTCTTTACACTACCGGAAACCTTTTCCATTCGATCCAGTGAGGAAGAGCCTGGAATGGATTTGGATGCCTGGGTCTTATCAGAGGAAAGATCCTTTGAGTCTCCAACTGCCCCACTACTACCCTTACTGCTCTCTTCTGTTTGTGTTGCAGCACGGCCAGCTACCGAATCTGCATTCGCCACCTTTGACTTTGCCAGGCGTTCGATCGCTTTTTCTATGCTGCTCATTAATTATTTACTCAACTATCTGGTTACTATCGGGTTCTAGGGCCTGTTAACACTAATTTGATTGTCACTGCCATGACCATTTTTTGTCCAGCAAGGCAGAAGGAGCGCCGTATAGCCGGTCTACATAATCGACTGATAACGCCGCTGGGCGAAAAATGGCCTTGGCCCTTCGGGGTGAGCCCCGAAGGAAGTGCCCTTGGGGTGTGCCTAAAAAAGCGCCACTCGGTGTTACTCGTCGCTTATTTGGAGTGACCAAACCACTCTCCTCGTGCCTTGATTGGCGCTTTTTCAGGTACAACAGTGACAATCAAATTAGTGTTAACAGGCCCTAGTACAAGTGAAAATTAAAACCATGTCTCGGGAATGATGAGTACATCGCCTGGCATCATTCTGGTATTGGCAGAGATATCGCCATCGCGAATCAAGTCATCTAGTCTCACGCGAAATTGCTGCGTTTTACCACTGATCTTCCTCACAATCGTAGCTTTATTTCCCGCGGCAAACTCAGTAAGACCACCTACAGTAATAATGACATCCAGAAGCGTCATCCCATCACGATAAGGCAGTGACTGAGGTTGAGCCGCTTGCCCGACGACCCTGACCTGTTCTGTGTATCTCCCGACAAAATTAGTCACACTGACAGTCACTTTTGGGTTCTTGACGAATTCTGACAACTTGGCTTCCAAAGTACGGGCCAGCTTGGTTGGTGTCATTCCACTTGCCGGTAGATCTTCTACCAGTGGTGTTGTAATCAAACCATCCGGCCTGACGACGACTTCTGTCGAGAGTTCACTGTCACCCCACACAAAGACATTGAGGGAATCACCCGGCCCGATGACATACAGTGGTGAAGAGGGCTCCGCGCCACCATCTGCGCGGTCCACATCTTGCTGAATCGGCATTGTGCCAGATTGACTGCATGCCACCAGTACGACCATGGCGAACAGGAGTGTAATGACGAGATGAAGCTTTGTCTGTTTCGTACGTTTTACCATCAATAATTGATTCAAAAATGAGTACACGGTTTTCAAAGTTTAAATTCTATGCTTCACGAATGACGGCAGGCTTTTGCGGATACGCCAAGCTGTTACTGTTCTCGGATCGCAGTCAGATAGTGGCGAACAAACCCTGTGAGCACATTCGAGGCATGCTGTTCATTCCTAATCACTTCCTTACTAATCATATAGACAGCAATATGAGGCTGCCCCCGCATCACACCTACCAGGTTGTTTATCTTGGCCTGGACGTTGCTATGAACATGCTGATTGTTTGTTCGGTACCACAGCCAGACAAGCCTTTTTTTATTCCTGGGGGATTGCAGGAGTGTCTCTTCAAGGGCGATTTCCCCTTCTCCCTCTATTTGGATGACTTTAGCAGATCTGAAAATACGTGACCATTTATCAAGATCATACACCCGATGACTAACATTGACCGCTTCATACCCCTGATGCTGCCTTTGAAATTGTGTTGTGAAAAGATCAACTTCTTCAGCACCTGAACGAAACCTGCCCCGCAGCGTGCTATCTCCAAGTGTCCATAATGGTGCCCACTCCGCCAGTTTGTTTGAAAACTTGTGCCAGCCACCACCCATTTCGCCACTCATATCGATCCGATTCAGCTCACTTTCGGCATGTGCATTAGAAAAATAGGCCATTAAAGCAGGTCCCGAAGAGAATGCAGCGATCACAATGAGTACACTCATCACGCGTTGATGCATTGAACCTGATTCTCTAGAACTGTCACTGACACGCCCTTCCTCGATTCGGCGCTGTTGCAGCAACTTCTCACCAAAAAAGAGGAAGATAAAGAAGAGCAAAGCAAATATGCCCCATCCAATACTATTGTGGTCCTGCACAAGGTGATGGTCCATGCCATAGAAATACCCGATGGTCACGACCACAAAAATTCTTATCATATTGGAGACGACGGCCAATATCGCCGCAGACAACACATATAAAACTACCGTTCTAACATGCACCCTTGTCAGTTGCGTATGGATCAGGGCCAGAGTGATGCCGATTATCAGGAAGTTCAATCCACTACACGAATCCGCCACCTCGAACGTACCGTTGGGAATAATCAGTAAATATCCCTCTCTGGTAGAGGTTATCCCTGCCACATCCAATAGGAGAGATGATAAATGTGCCGATAGGGTTTGAAGATAAGGGGTAAATAGACTCCATACAGGCACAATGGTCAAAAGAATAAGCATGGGCACGATATATTTGCGCCCGGCATTGAGACCCAGCAAACTGAGCACAACCAAAACTGCCATTAGTATTAGAGATACCTGCTGGCCCGCTTCTACGAATACCAGACCAGCCGCCATCCAGACCAATGAAAAGGCGGCTAAAAAAAGAATAAAGAAAAAATTAACCTGAATGCTTATGCTCTCTTTTTCAGCGGACCATGCACGGTAAGCCAGAAACAAGCAGACAAGTACCAGGAGTGGTGCATGCGATTGACCGGAACCCTCTTGGGAAAATACATCGTAAAAACTCAGAAGTGTGTCTGAGTAGACAATCAGAAGCAAAACAAGTGACACAGCCACAAGGAGCGCATCCAGCGACTTCCCTGGGGATGCAACCAAGTGCTCACTTGAGTCCATATTTGTTCACCAAGTCATATAGCGTTGGTCTGCTGACGCCGAGGAGTTCGGCTGCACGAGAGACATTTTCACCCACGTAATTCATGGCCCTGAGTACCGCTGATGCTTCGGCTTTTTCTCGGACTTCTCTGAGATTGAGCGGCATTGTGTTCGTGCTTTCGGAATTTAATTGTAGCGCATCCAGAGTGACAACCTGCCCGTCTGCCATGATCACGGCTCTTTTAATTCTGTTCTCCAGTTCTCTGACATTACCCGGCCAATTATACTCTTCGATAGAACGAAGCGCTTCATTGGTAAAGCCAGTCAGGCGTGATGATCCCAGGTCGTCATACTTCTTCAGGAATGACCAGGCTAAAAGCACGGTATCACCAACCCGCCTTCTCAATGGAGGGATATCGACGGTGATCTCGCTGATTCTATAAAAGAGATCCTCTCTGAACTCACCAAGCTTTATCTTTTCCTCCAAGTCCTGATTGGTGGCGCAGATGACCCTGACATCGACGGGTATCTCATCTCTACCACCGATTCGCTCAATCACACGTTCCTGGAGAAACCTCAGCAGCTTTGCCTGCAAGCCCATGGGCATATCTCCAATTTCATCAAGAAAAAGCGTACCCCGATTGGCTGTCTCTATTTTACCGATCGTCCCCTTCGAAGCCCCGGTAAAGGCACCTTTCTCATAGCCATACAGCTCACTTTCCAGCAGATTTTCCGGTATGGAAGCGCAGTTAATGGCAACAAATCGATCATCCCGCCGATCACTCAAACCATGAATCGCCCTCGCCAGCACTTCTTTACCCGTGCCGCTCTCCCCTGGGGAAGCTCTGAACGAATCCATCGATTGAGGGATAATGGTGCACATTCTAGGCCAATCATTATATAGACCCCATGAAGCAAACAACTT
>JAHXHT010000194.1 GCA_025656435.1 Candidatus Thiodiazotropha sp. (ex Gloverina cf. vestifex)
GGCGGCCGGGGCCTTAAAGGCTGTCGCGTTGGCGAGTCGATTTTGGGGACTGGGATGTCCCAAAATCTATCACGAGGTAGCGACACTCTTTATTTTCAGTTATTGGTAATTTCAGTTGACTGGCTATGTTGACTGTTAGTTCCTTTGGCCAACTGTATGAGGATCTTGTTTTGGGGATGAAATCCATTCAAACAGATATACTCATAGTCTGGCAGTTGCAGGGATGGGGAAAAACATTCAGGCTGTCCGGTAATCGTTTTTTCTTGGTGTAATGAATCGGTGGTTTATGCTTAACAAGCGACTTTTTAACAGATTGTGTCTCCCGATTTTATTGGCGGTTGCTCTCCTTATACCGGGGGTGAGTTTCGCGGATAAATTCGACGAGGCCATGGCCGCCCTCTCGGATGGTGACTATCGACAAGCCTATCGTGGGTTCAAACGACTGGCGCAACGGGATCATGTGGAGTCCCAATATCAACTTGGCATGCTCTACCTTTTTGGCCAGGGGGCTAAACAGGATACGGCGCAAGGGATCTCCTGGCTTGAGCAGGCTGCACTGAATGGCAACTACTTGGCGGCTAACGAGTTGGGCCAGATCTACATCGCAGGACGTGGAGTGGCACCTAATGAGTTGGAGGCGATGAAATGGCTCGAATTGGCAACCGAAATTGCCGAAGAGAATGAAGGGGAGACCGATGATGGTTGCGAATAAGCAGTGCTATCTGATCGATCGAACATCATGGGTCATTCAATGGACAGCAATGTAATCCCGTTTTATGAAATTCAGTGATTTCGGGTTTAAGGAAAACCCCTTCTCTATTACGCCGGATCCCCGTTACCTCTATCTTAGTCAGGGGCACGAGGAGAGCCTTGCTCACCTGATTTACGGTGCCGGTCCCAATGGCGGCTTCGTCCTTTTGACCGGCGAGGTCGGTACCGGTAAAACGCTGCTGATCCGCAGCCTGCTGGCACAGAAGCTGGCGGATGTGGATATTGCGCTGGTGTTGAATCCTCGCCTCTCCAGGCGGGAGTTTCTGTCTACCATTTGCGATGAACTGGGGATTGACTACCAAGGTAACCCCTACTCACTCAAGCAATTGATGGGCACCCTCTCGGAGCATCTCCTCAAGACCCATAGCGAAGGCCGGCATACGGTGATGATTGTGGATGAGGCGCAGAACCTCAGTCCCAGAGTGTTGGAACAGGTTCGCCTACTGACCAACCTTGAAACCACAAGACACAAGCTGTTGCGCATCATCCTGGTGGGCCAGCCGGAACTCCTGGAGATGCTGGGCAGGTCTGAGCTGCGACAGGTGGATCAGCGTATTACAGCCCGCTACCATCTCTATCCGCTGAGTCGGCAGGAGACGACCCGTTATATCTCACACCGCCTGGCGGTGGCAGGGATTCGAGAGGATCTGTTCAGTCCGTCCGCCATGCGTCTGGTACACCGGCTTTCCGGTGGTGTACCCCGTATGATCAATACCATCTGCGAACGGGCCTTGTTGGCGATTTTCTCCAGGGGTGAAAACCGCGTTGGGGCAACCTTGGTATGGCAGGCGGCAAAAGAGGTGAAGGGTCGCCAGAAACCCAGACATCATTGGCGCTGGCTTGTACCGGGGTTATTGGTTTTGGGTGTGGGTCTCTATGCCTATCTCTCACCCCGTCCACTTGTCACTGATGGTATACCGCAGGTTGTGCCGCAAAAGAGCGAGTCGTCAGACGCTGGAATTGCTCCGGAGCCCACGGAAAAGGCTCCTGCACCAGTTGTGGAAGAGATACAACAGCCGGCAATCTCCGATATTAATCCGCCACCTCAACAAGAAGATCCGGTCGACACGTCGCTGATGAGTGAGAAACCGGTGATAGAGCAACAGGATGTTGTAGTTCACGAGGTTTCCGCTTTTTCTCTACCCACGTTATTTGACCATGCGCAAAATCAAAATGAGGTCTATAGCAGCCTCTTCGCCCTCTGGGGAGCGTCGGTCAATCTGGATTCACCGCTCACCCCATGCATGCAAGCTCCACAGGTCGGGCTACGATGTCTCAGGGAGACGTTGGATTGGACTCGACTACAGTCGCTGGACCGGCCGTTGATCTTTCGTCTTGTCCAGGATAAGCAATATCGGCTTCTCTTACTCAAAAGACTTGAGGGAGAACAGTTGTTGGTCGAAACCGGAACGGGTGAAGCACAGCTGAGCCTGTCAGATATCACGCCCTATTGGGATGGCGAGTTCGTCATGCTTTGGCGTCCCCATGGCGGGGTAGCGCTGATTGGAGAGGGCTCGGCAGGTGAGGTTGTGACTTGGCTTCGCAAGCGAATGCACTTGGCGGATGGTGAGCCTGTCACTCAAGCGAAGGGTCTCGATCAGTTCGACGATAGTTTGAAGCAACGATTACAGGCATTCCAACGCAGCAAAGGCCTGCTGGATGATGGTGTGGCGGGTCAGCAGACCCTGGTCTATCTGAATAACCTGTCGCTGCCGTCGGGGACACCGACGTTGAGTTCGGCGACAGGACTAGGAGACAGCTAAGATGTCGCTCATCCTTGAAGCGCTCAAAAAAGCAGAGCGACAACACAAATTGGGAGAGGTGCCCGGTATACGACCGGATCCCCTGGCGAGACAACCAATATCCCTGAGAGGTCTTGGTTGGGTGATGCTGTTGCTTTTTGCCTGCACCATGCTTGGCCTGGGACTCTATCTGGGAGGATATCGCTTGCCGCTGACGGAGGGTGAGGTAGGACAGCCGGTCCAAACGCCAACAAATGATCGGCCGGCAGTCGTCTCAACTGATGTTCCGCCCCCCGTTCAGATGCCGGAAAAGGTGGAGATGCCTGTGCCTGCTCAGGTAGCACCGGCAGAAGTGGATGCTGCCCCCGTCAAACCTGTGGTCAAATCGCCGCAGCCAAAAGCAAAACCCGCCAGACCGCTGAGTGAGATGCCAAGCGGTTTCATCGACAACCTGCCTGAGCTCAATATCGATATCCACAGCTTTGATCAGCGCCCGGCCAAACGCTATGTGCTAATCAATTTGGAGAAGTATCGGGAGGGGGATTACCTGGCAGAGGGGCCGTTGCTGCTGGAAGTCCTCTCCGACGGGGTGATTCTCGAACATCTGGGCGAGCGATTCATCCTACCCATTGGCAATCAATAACAACGCCGGCCTGGAAATTTGGGATCAGGATGCCTTACCCATGGGGGCCAGTGTACGCAGCAGGTCATCGACAGCGGCTTCCACTTCGGTATCGATCTCCAGGCACGATGCCAGAGAGGTCTCGGCCATTTTCATCGCCGTCGGGTGGGGTTGCAGGATTCCCTCGCCAAAGGGCTGATCAGCGGTTTTCGCTTTGGAGAGGAGTGCCGCGAGGTGAACAATCGCGGCTTCCAAAGGGTTTTTTTGTGCCCTCGTGGGTTCAGGATGATACTCGGTGGTCTCAATGAGTGATTCCGGCAGTTGCCACTGTCGCATGAGGGTGGCGCCGACCCGGGCGTAATCCAGACCCAGGATCTCACGTTCGACCTCCACCAGTGGGCGTTTCTGTTGGCGGGAGATTTCGCTAGCCTTGAGGGTTTCGCTGGGAATGCTTTGGTAGAGGATCAGGTGTCCCAGATCACTCAGCAGGCCAGCGACAAAAAGCCGTTCATCGTCCAGCACTCCCCGCAGCTTTGCCAGGCGTTGTGCGGCAAGTCCTCTGTAGATGCTGCTTTTCCAGAACTGTGTCATGTCGAATATGGCGGGATCTATACCGGAAAAGGCATGTGACACACTGGTTGCCAGGGCCAGATCATGAATCTGTTGTGTCCCCAGTAAATTGACTGCACGAATGACTGTGTCTATACGGCTCGCCATGCCGAAGTAGGGGCTGTTGACCAGCCGTAACACCCGGGTGGTCAATGCCGGGTCACTGCTGATGGCTTCAGCAACATCAGATATCCCATACTCCCGTCGCCCGATGACGCCCTTAAGCCGCAGATAGGCTTCGGGTAGAGTGATCAGTTTGGCATCGCGAGTCACCTTCTCCCATAACGTGGACATGGCCTTACCTCAACACGCTATCTGGGGGAGACACCGTTGGCACTCTCAGCGGCAGTGATATGTTTTTGTCGTAGATCAGAAAAAGCATATAGCGCGAATATATCAGTCGTTTGGGGAGAGGGACAGACAGATTAGTGTATGGGGGTTCTCGCCAGTGCCCAGATGTCGATCCGTGTCACTCCAGCCCTGAGCAGGGTTCGGCTTAACTCAGTAATCGTGGCACCGGTGGTGATAACATCATCGAACAGAGCCACATGCCGTCCTGCCAAATCATCGTTGACTTCAAACGCTGAGCGAAGGTTCTTACGTCTGGCCTTTTCACTCAAACCTGTCTGTGCCGTTGTCGAGCGGATACGCCTGACAGCGCGCCAGTTCAGGTCAAATGCATGATGTTTGACCAACAGCCGTGCCAGTTCCAGAGATTGATTGAAACCACGCTCACGTAATCGCAGGGGATGGAGAGGGACGGGAATCAGCGTGTCGGGCAGGTCATTTATGTCACCTAAGGAAGCTCTGAACGAATCCATCGATTGAGGGATAATGGTGCACATTCTAGGCCAATCATTATATAGACCCCATGAAGCAAACA
>JAHXHT010000195.1 GCA_025656435.1 Candidatus Thiodiazotropha sp. (ex Gloverina cf. vestifex)
AGTTGTTTGCTTCATGGGGTCTATATAATGATTGGCCTAGAATGTGCACCATTATCCCTCAATCGATGGATTCGTTCAGAGCTTCCTTAGTATTGTCGTTATCAACACCTATTAAAACGACCCGCTAGTACCCGAGGATAATATAATGAAACGACACCTCTGGCCGATTGCCTGGAGCATTTTTCTGGCATCCTCTCCCGTGATGGCTCAAGACCTCTATAGTCCGGCATATGAGAGTGACACTGAGAACCGGGAATTCCATTTCAACCCGAACAATGTGATGAACCGGATGCCAACCCCATGCAGGGTGTCTTCGGCTCCTCCAATCGACGCTACAACAGCTATCCTAGCGGTCGCTATGCGCCACCTCCGGCCTATCCGCCCGGATATGGGTACCCAGCGTATCAGCCACCCACTGGCTATGGTTACGGAACAGCACCTGGTGGATATGCAAACACCCATATACCGCCTGCCGTGTCACGGCCCAAACACCGACCTGTCATTGCGCCAAAAAGCAAAGCCACCCATCAAGCAAAATCATTAGCCAAACCTGAGTATCAGGCCCCAGGCGCAATGCAGGGTTATCGTTTTCGCCCCATGGACAATCAGGCTGATCCCAGTAAAAGCAACAGCGTAGATGCTTCACCCACTCAACCACCAGCGCCCCTATCAACAATCCCCTCAATGGTGACAGCCCCCCCACAGGAGCCCCTGGCTCCGATGACTTATCCGCCAACCCTTGCAGCGCCTGAACCCTTAGCACCATTGACCTACCCTGATACGCAAAAGGACACAGCGCCCCCAATCACGAAAGTCCCGGAAACCGTGACGCACGAGGGGCGTACCATGAAATTCAGACCGCTGGACCAACCGGGCTACACACCAGACCTCGATCAGTAATACTCGTGATTCAACCAGAATTCATTCCGGGTTGATGAGGCACAAGATGACAAGAAAAACCAAGGATTGACTCTCTGTCATCATGTAAAAATGTTGGTGGTAGAACGATTGGAGTGGTAATTAAATATGGGTCAGTCCACGCTGAATTGGGAGAAATCCTGGTAATCCATAAACTCACAGGCAACGCCGGATACCTGAGCATTCTCCGGACCTTTACTGAGCCAGCCGCGTAACGCTTCCACGGCATCGACTTCTCCACAGGCTACGACTTCCACACGTCCATCCATCAGGTTTTTGGCATAACCGGTAAGGCCTAACTGCTGAGCCTGATGGCGGGCTGAAGCACGGAAGAAGACGCCCTGTACCCGACCTGCCACCAGACAGCGGACACAGACATCTCTGGTCTTTAAATTTTCATTCATCGGGCAATCTTAACACTGCCTGCTCACCAGCCCGCAAGCCCATTCCTTTCGCGGGAGCAAAACCCGCTTCGACGGCATAGAGGGCACCATTGGTGGATGTTGCTATGGGGTCCAAGCCCAGCAACAGGATCTCACCCTCCAGCCACTTACCACGCACGCCAATTTTCACGGGATCACCGATCTGCAAACGGGGAAGTATTCGTTCATCAATCTGCGCTGAAGCCCTCATACGCTTATTTTCAACCAGGGTGATCAGCGGTGTGGCATCCAGTCGATTGATGACCGACTGTCCAGGTTGCACATGCAATGCCGCCACCAGACCATTGAATGGCGCATTGATGCGGCTGTACTCTTTCTGTAGACGGATAGCCGTCAACTTGGCCTCAGCCTCTCGAAAGGCCGCATCTGCCTTAGCTGCTTCGATCTCCGCCAGTTTTCGCTCGTGATCCGACAGCAGTGTCCGGTCATAGAGCTCCAGAGAGCGGTCAAGTTCACGCCGAGCCTCGTTGTTCACCTGTATGGCTGCCTCCCGCCGTGACTCGGCAGCAGCCAGTCGGGCATTTAATTTACGCTGATCAAGCTCTATCAACAGGCTGCCTTGGGTGACCTGATCCCCCACCGAGACATTCACCTTACCCACCATGCCGCTACTCACTGTAGTCAGGGTCACCCGATTGTACCAATCGGTGACTGCCGATAGGTCTTGCGCCTTGAGTTGGCTGCTGAATAGCAGAACGCCAACCAAGAACGTATTCAGGGTGCTTGTTTTTCTTCTCATTTCAGCCTCTCCTCCCCTTGCAATAGAGTTCCCGTCAATGCCTTCAAATGTGCCTGCAACAGCAGCCTATCAAACATATTCTGCGAGCTTCGCCACTGGATATCTGCAATCTGGGTCATGGAATCACCCAGATCTGTCTGCTGATCCAGATCGTAAAGTGTGCGGCTTCGATCTAGGTAAAGGTCACGAAAATCGGCCGTCACCAACAACGACTCAGCCTCAATCCGAAGTCTGTCCAGCGCCATCCAAGCATCCAATACCTGCTGGTGTATCTGCAGCTCATAGGCTGCCAACTCAGCCTCTTTCTGCTGCAGAACAGCCCGCTGCTCAGCAGCCTTTGCGTCTACCCGACTACCGGTATACAAAGGCACTTCAATGACCAGAGCAGCCGTCAGCGGATTTCGGCCGCCCAATTCCCGCTTGTAGGTGGCAGCCTCCAACTCACCACGCAGCACAGGATTGTCCACTGCCTCACTGGCATGCAGTTGTTTGCGCGCAGCCTCAACCTCAGCACGCAAAGCCAGTAGTTCGGGATTGTCGACAAGCGCTTTTTCAATCCAGATTTCGAACTCTTCCCCGGTCGATTCAACCTGTAGATCCGGCATCACCAGATCCGCCGGTAGATCTGTTGGCCGGTTCAGGCTGATCGCCAATTGTGAGCGGGTGATGCGCTGCTGGTTACTGCTGGCACTCAGCTCACTACGCGCCTGTTGATAGAGGCTCTCCAACTCCAGCAGATCGATATCCGAAACCTTACCCAGCTCATGCCTGTTGGATGCCCGATCAAAGCGAATGAAGGCGATTGAGAGTGCTTCGTTATCCCGTGCATGCTTCAGATCAGCCAGCAGAACCGCGAAAAAACGCTCCATCACCACTAACCGGCGTTGTTGCCTGACAGCTTTCAGTCGCCACTCCCGAGATGCGAGAGTCGCCTCCGCTGCCTCCTCTGCACGGGCGGTTCGGCCAAAGTCATAGAGCTGCTTGCTGAGATTAAGTCGAGCAAGACTGTCGTTGCGGGATTGGTAGATGGAGATTTCAGAGGGATCGATAGCACGCAATTCACCGGTAAATTTCAATTGCGTGTCATACACCGACTCAACCTGCTGACGCCTTGCCAATGCCCGTGCCAGAGCCGCATCGGCCAACAATCTGTCGGGATGAACTTCATCGGCAATTGCCAGCGCCTGCTCCAGGGAGAGCGGCGATGGTAGAGGGTCCTGTGCCCAAGCCTGTGCATAGGCACCTAAATGGATAACCAGTGTCAGCAAGCCACCGATCGTAGTCCTTTGCCGGCGTGAACGACTCACCGCTGTCTGAGTTCCTTTTTCTTCTGCCTCTTGTAGCGGGAAAAGTTGGTCTTCTGAAAGTGGTCATTGACAACAAACTCACCCAACCAAAGGAACTCGCACGCATCGTTTGTGGCACCGGTAAAGCGAGTCATCATATTGCCGTCCAGATCAAAGAAACCAAACACTGGCGTGGCGCGCACTTTATGCATTTTAAAAGCGAATTCCTTCTCTTTCATGGGCGTCCCTTTGAAATCCGCTATCTCCACATCACCTTCAATATCCACTGTGTAGATCAGAAAGTGCTCCTTGAAATAGTCCTGCACCTCAACCTGATTGAGTACCCGAGTCTTCATACGGTGGCAGAAGGGACACTCATCCATCTCGAACATGATGAGCACGCCCTTCTTTCCTTCATCCCTGGCGGTTTCCAGTTCTTCACTGAAATTACCCAGACTCTGATCGAAGAAAAACTCACCAGGGTCACGGGTTGCACCATGAGCGTCAGCCAGGGTGATCAGTAATAGCACAGGCAACCAGAATAATCGTCTACGCATGGTTTTCTCCTACTTGCTCCCACTCGTGAGAAAGGCTTCTAAGTCTTCCAATGTCACCGGACCCACCTGGCGGGCAGCCAGCTCGCCCTCGGGATTGATCAGGTAAGAGGTCGGCAATCCGGGTACCCGTCCCAGCTCGGTGCTGGCCGCCGGCTTCATCATCAGGATAGGGTAGCTGAGAAATTGGTCATCGACGAAGGCCTGCAAGCGTTCCTTTTTAATCCGCTCCATGGCCACCCCGAGTACAATCGCGTCCTTGTCTTTGTGATTGGCGTGGAATACTTCAAGCTCGGGGAGCTCTTCGCGGCAGGGAGGGCACCAGGTGGCCCAGTAGTTAACTAACACCCACTTTCCACGATAATCGGACAGTCTATAGGTCTTGCCATCCAATCCCTCCAATTCAAAATCCACCGGTTCGGCCAATAGGGATAAAGGCAAGAGCGCACACAACATTAGTAGAAAAGCATGATGGATACGGGATCTCACTGGCATGAATAGCTCCGATTATTGGCCATACTGAAAGTCACCACACGAAATGAGCAGTGACTGCAAGCGTGTCGCTACCTCGTGAAAGATTTTGGGACATCCGAGTCCCCAAAATCGACTCGCCAACGCGACAGCCGTTATGCCCCGACC
>JAHXHT010000196.1 GCA_025656435.1 Candidatus Thiodiazotropha sp. (ex Gloverina cf. vestifex)
GAAATGCACTGTTTTTCTTCGCTCATGGCAGTTTTGAAGCAAGCGAGAGGAAACGTTCGCTGACAAACGATTCGTTCAGAGCTTCCTTAGTAATGCCTCCCCCTATACAGAAGAACGAACAGAGACAGGCCTAGGTGTAGACTATCTATACAACAAGACTCTGATGAATTTGTCTTACACGAAAAGTGATGAAAGTGACTATTTGGCTGAGACCAGCAGCTTTTCCATCAGTCATGACATGTTCGGCGATCTTACTACCGTCACGTTAGGTTATTCTGTTGGCAATGACGATATTAGTAATAATACCGACGAGACCTTCCAAAGGTCGGCAAAGCGACAGAATTTTCGCCTTGGGTTGACTCAGGTTCTAACCAAGAATAGCTTGCTTGGCGTGAATCTTGAGACTATCACCGACGAAGGTTTTCTGAGCAGCCCATATCGACCCTACCGTTTTTCTGATGGTACGACTTTCGGGAAGGCGCCTGAGAACTATCCGAATACACGTACCAGCAATGCGCTGTCATTCCGTTTGAAGTATTTTCTCCCTTATCGTGCCGCGCTTAGCGGTGAGTATCGTTACTTTCATGATACTTGGGGCATCAGTGCCAGCAATGTTGAGATTGGTTACACGCATCCGCTGAAAGCAAATTGGATCTTCGATATTCACTATCGTTACTACACTCAAAAGGCAGCTGATTTCTATAGCGATCTTTTCAGCCGGGAAGGGGAGCAGAACTTCTTGGCGCGGGATAAAGAACTGAGCACCTTCCAGGATCACACGTTTGGGATCAGTGTGAGTTATGAGTTCAAACCATCAAGTTGGCAGTTTATCGATACAGGCAGCCTCAATTTTTCATTGGATCATATACGCTTCAATTATGATGATTTTAGGGATGAAACTGCAGCTGGTGGTACGTTGGCTCCCGGAGAAGAGCCATTCTACTCGTTCACAGCTAATGTGATCATGGCCTATCTGTCAATCTGGTATTGATCTGGTGCCACTGCCTGTTGCTGCGGCCACTCCACGGTTTTCCCCTGCGCCTGTGTTGCGTCGAGCAGCGGCAGAGAACGCAAAGCCGGAGATCCGTTTCTTCCCCAGCGGCGCTTTCACTCCGGGGTCCTGTATCTTGCGGCCTTCTGTGTCATAATCGGCGGCTGATTTTTCTGTGCAACTGCAGCAGCAGTGCCGTTTAGGACATTTTTCAACCAATTCAGAGGTTGCCGATATGAGTTTCTTTATTTCTGACGCATTGGCGGAAGCAGCACCAGGTGCTGCAGGCGGAGTGGACGCCATCACTGGCTTGTTGCCCTTGGTGATCTTCGGTGTGGTGCTCTATTTCCTGATGATTCGCCCACAGGTCAAGCGACAAAAAGAGCACAAAAAAATGGTGGAGGCTCTGTCCAAAGGGGATGAGGTGGTCACCACCGGCGGCATGGCCGGTAAGGTTACCGACATGGGTGAGAACTTCATCCAAGTGGAGATCGCCGAAGGCACTGAGGTTAAGATCCGCCGTCAGGCCGTGGATTCCATACTGCCCAAGGGATCAATTAAGGAGCTCTAGTCTCCCATTTATGGTGAATCCTTGTCGTGTGATCCCGGGTTTGCGATAGGTGCAATCTCAGATTTCTGCAAGTGATTTAGTTATTCATTGGAACAGTTGAAAAGGCAATGAACCGATATCCACTCTGGAAAAACCTACTGGTCGCGGTCGTGGTCCTGTTGGGCGGGCTCTATGCACTACCTAATATCTTCGATCAGGACCCCTCCATGGAGGTTTCCGCACAACGCGATGCTGTCATCGACCTGGCGACGCAAACTCGTGTAGAAGCGGCCTTGCAAAAGTCGGGTATCTCATCCAAGGGGATGAGCATCAACAATGGGAAATTGTTGGTGCGCTTTACCACCTCCGAGGATCAGCTCAAGGCGATGGATCCTATTGCCGCAGTGCTTGGTGAGAACTACACACAGGCGTTAACACTCCTGCCCGATCTGCCGGGTTGGTTGAGTGGATTGGGTGCAGAGCCCATGTATCTCGGGCTTGATTTACGCGGCGGTATCCATGTGTTGATCGATGTGGATATGGAGAGTGCGCTGCAACAGGCACTGGAGCGCTACAGTAGTGATATCCGCACACTGCTTCGTGGAGAGAAGGTGCGCTATGTGCGTATCGGGCGCGAGGGCGAGGCGGTCATCGTCAAGTTTAATAATGCTGTGAAGCGAGATGAAGCCTCAGAGATCATCGGCGAAGAGTTTCGCTCTCTGGTCATGGAGGATCTGGATCAAGGTGAAGACTTCCTGGTGAAGGCATCCCTCTCGCCCAGTGACAGCCGCGAGGTAAAAAAGTTTGCCTTACAGCAGAACATCACCACCCTGCGCAACCGTGTTAACGCCTTGGGTGTGTCGGAACCGCTGATCCAGCAGCAAGGGGATCGTCGTATTGTCGTGCAGCTGCCTGGTGTGCAGGATCCGGCAAAGGTAAAGGATTTGATTGGTGCTACAGCTACGTTGGAATACCGTCTGGCGGATACGGAGCACAGTGTCGAGGACGCGGTCAACGGCCGCGTGCCACCGGGTTCGCGGCTCTATCGTGAGCGAGACGGACAGCCGGTGCTTTTGAAAAAACAGGTTATCGTGACGGGTGATCAAATCGTCGATGCCTCCTCTGGATTCGATCAACGATCCGGTCAGCCGGCAGTATCTGTCAGTCTTGACGGTATCGGTGCCAAACGCATGCGCCGGATGACCAATGAGAATGTCGGTAAACCGATGGCGGTGGTCTTTATTGAGAACCGTACCACGACGCGTATGGTCAATGGCCAGCCGGAGAAGGTGAGATCCAAGGTCGAAGAGGTGATCTCCATCGCCAATATTCTTGAGCCATTCGGCCGCCGTTTTCAGACCACAGGCCTGGACAGTACCGAAGAGGCGCACGATCTGGCGCTGCTGTTGAGAGCCGGTGCATTGGCGGCCCCTATCGAGATCGTCGAGGAGCGCACCATCGGTCCCAGCCTCGGACAGGAAAATATCGATCAGGGCTTCCAATCGGTGATGATTGGTCTGGCTCTGGTGATGGTTTTTATGGCGGTTTATTACCGGGCCTTCGGGTTGGTGGCGGACCTAGCCCTGGCCATGAATCTGGTACTGGTTGTGGCTCTGCTGTCACTGCTGCAGGCCACCCTGACGCTGCCCGGTATCGCCGGTATCGTATTGACGGTGGGTATGGCGGTGGATGCCAACGTGCTGATCTTCGAGCGTATCCGCGAAGAGATCAAAAACGGCAGTACACCGCAAGCGAGTATTCAGGCGGGTTATGAGAAGGGCTTCTCCACCATTATCGATGCCAACGTGACTACCCTGATTGCCGCTATTGTCCTGTTCAGTTTCGGCACCGGACCGATCAAGGGATTCGCGATCACCCTGGCGCTCGGTATCCTCACCTCCATGTTCACTGCCATCGTGGGTACCCGTGCAGTGATCAACCTGATCTATGGCCGCAAGCGGGTCAAATCACTTGCGGTTTAAAGAGGCGCACTAGAGATGCAACTGTTCAAAAGTGACACGCATATCGATTTCATGGGCAAGCGAAAGCTGGCCATGATTTTCTCCATTCTGCTGATCGTGGTGGCTTTAGGCTCGATTATCGCCAAAGGCCTCAACCTGGGCATCGACTTCACGGGCGGTACGCTGGTAGAGGTCGGTTTTCCGGCTGCGGTCGAACTGCCATCCGTACGTGAGAAGCTGTCGGCAGAGGGTTTCGGTGATGCCGTGGTGCAGCACTTTGGCACCCCCCGTGATGTTCTCGTCCGACTGGCGCCACAGGCGGATTTTGAGAGTGCGGAGTTGAGCGATCGCGCCTTCAGCGCCATGCAAGGCCTGGAGAGCAGTGCAGACCTCAGGCGAGTAGAGTTTGTTGGGCCTCAGGTGGGCGATGAATTGACCGAAGACGGTGGGCTGGCCATGCTCTATGCCCTGATCGGCATCTTGATCTATGTAGGGCTTCGCTTTGAGTACCGCTTCGCGGTCGGTGCGGTGATCGCGTTGATCCATGACGTGTTTATCACCATCGGCATCTTTTCACTGTTTCAGGTGGAGTTCGATCTACCGGTGCTGGCAGCGGTGTTGGCGGTGATCGGCTACTCTCTCAACGATACCATCGTAGTTTACGACCGGATCCGCGAGAATTTCCGCAAGATCCGCAAAGGTGATTCGCAAACAATCATCAACTCATCTCTGAATCAGACCCTTTCCCGTACTCTCGTGACCTCGATGACAACCCTTCTGGTGTTGCTGTCGCTGTTTTTCTTTGGCGGCGAGATCATTCATGGCTTCGCTTTGGCATTGATTGTCGGTGTGGTGGTGGGTACCTACTCATCCATCTATGTGGCCGGCAGTGCGATTCTCATGATGGGGGTCAGCAAGGCTGACCTGATGCCGGTGAAAAAGGAAGATGAAACTGCTGATGAAATACCTTAAGGATTTCTTGGCTTTGTTAGGGAAGCTCTGAACGAATCGTTTGTCAGCGAACGTTTCCTCTCGCTTGCTTCAAAACTGCCATGAGCGAAGAAAAACAGCGCATTT